>CAYPIX010000007.1:0-18203 GCA_964410875.1 uncultured Kofleriaceae bacterium | reverse complement strand
ATTTTCGATTTCGCCCCAAACCTAAAACCCGCTAAGTGGTTTGGTCTCGTAGCAATGATTCTTTGGGACCAAGACAGCTGTCGGGGATTTGGAAGGCTTCAACAAGTTGACTTGAAAAGGGGCGAATTTCTTTCGTTAGCTGCGACACCATTTTTCTAATCGCTCTAGCTTTGACCGGTTCAAAATACTCGTTTTCTAAAAACCAGCCCCTGTCGCGGTGGACTCTTTCTAAAGAATAGAGCGCTAGTAACTTCTCGAGGACCGGGTACGCGTCATCATTTTTGGGGAAGCGCTCGACAGCGGCGGAGAATGAAAGCCAAATCGTGTATTCAACGTGCGCATGGGCGGCTGCTATCGCGTGTGATTGAACCTCGGTGAACGCACAAAAAGAGTCGGCACCGGATTTGATTCTATGCTGAAGTCGTTTGCCGAGCGTGTGAAGCAATTCGTCCGCGCGATATTTTAACGCGTTGCCGGGCGTAGTTGGATCGAGCAGGTGACTGTCGTCAGTTCGCCTAGTGATTGCTGGGTTCTTCTGCTCTAGTTTGATCTTCGCCCTTTCAGCTACATATTTGGCAATGCCAATGAATCGAGACTCGCCAAACTGGGATTTGAAGTCGCTCAGCAGGTGTTTAGCTACAAGTTGCCAAAGAACCGTATTGTCTCCCTCAAAAGTTGTGAAAACGTCAGTGTCGCTTCGTAGTGCTGGAAGTCGGCTAGAGGAAAGATAGGCGGCTCCGCCACATGATTCTCTACAAGCCTGGAGCGTGTCGGTTGTGTAACGAGTTATGTAGGACTTAAGCCCGGCAGCAAGTGTTTCAAGTTCCGTAGAATGACTGTCGCTTGCGCACAGAGCGCGAAGGTCAACCATGGCAAAATGCATCGCGTAAGCATGCGCAAGTCGGGGTAGAAGACGTTTTTGCTGACTCGGATAGTCGAGGAGAAGTTGCTCCTGGTGCCCAGCAGGGCCGAACTGTCTTCTTTGATTCGAATACGAAATGGCGATGGTCAGTCCTGTTTTTGCCGCCGCGAGCCCGGCTGCAGCCACGCTTACCCGCCCTCGGACCAACGTACTCAGCATGGTAAAAAAACGACGAGTCGGGCTGGCAATGGGGCTTGTGTATTCCCCCTGTTCATCAATTGAGCCAAAGCGGTTGAGCAAGTTGTCGACTGGTACTCGTACCCTATCGAACCAGAGGCGTCCGTTATCGACACCGTCAAGGCCCATCTTGGGACCGCAATCTCCAATCTTGACTCCGGGTAGAGCAGTTCCATTGTCGTCTCTAATCGGAACGAGCACAGCGTGGACACCCAACGGTGTGTCTTTGACTGAGAGTTGAGCGAAGACAACCGCCATTGTGCCGTCCATTGCTGCGTTACCAATGTACTCTTTACGAGCGCCATCATGGGGCGTGTGAATTTCGATACATCGCTGGTCGTGGTGGTAGGTGGCAGTGGTTTCCAGCCCCATTACATTCGACCCATGGGCACGTTCTGTCATCGCGAATGCCCCAAGCAGACGAGCCGCAGCGATTTCTTTCAAAAGCTCGTGGTGGCTTTCCGTGCCCAAGGCGTGAATTGCGCCTCCAAAAAGACCGAATTGTACGCCAGACTTAACCCAAAGGCTGAGATCGCCATGGGCCAATAAGTCGAACCCTGCTAAAAATTCACCAAGGTTGTCGTAGGCGAGTTTTGGAAAGCCTGTTTCTGCAAGCGCTTCTAGGCGCTCGCGAATATGCTGTCTTTGCGCGGGGACCTCTAGATGAAAGGTGGGCATTGGGGGGTACTTCGAAAGAAAACCGCGGATGGCATCTCTAGAGGAACTATGAGGTTCGTTGAGAAGTTTTGCTATCGACGACAAGTCGGATTTGTTGGTTGCCTTGTGTGTTGGCCTCTTAAACGGGGCGGTTAGGTCGGAGGCTGCGGGACCCTTTCCGAGAATTCCCTCGAGTTTAACAAGGCGTTCCTGAGTTGCTTTTGAAACGGGTTGCTTGACGAGACTTTGCCCAATATTGGCGAGACTTGGGCTGAGTATGCTCTCCTTGGGAAGGAGCCTTTTCATTGAGGCCAATAGAGTCGCTAGTTCAAACGCCGTCGGTGGTTGTTTGGCATCAAGCCAGGCCGTAGCCGCTTTTGTTGCCTCGTTTGATAGGTCAGGTAAGTTTGTCGTAACCGCCGCTAGTTCTTCGTCGGTAAGCTCGCCGTCGGCCCAAACCGTATAGATAAACGGTAAGTATGGAAGTAGCTCAGGCAAGTTGAGCGCGTGAGAGCGCTGGTGTGCTGGCGTTTTTATCTCGGTCATAAAACGGTTGTGGCCAACTCGGCGAGTTGAGAGCGCTCCCCTTTGGTCAAGGTGCAATGGCCAGCAATTTTCTGCCCTTTGAACCTCTCCACCACGGTCGTAAGCCCATTATTGGAGGAATCAATATAGGGATTGTCGATTTGGTAGGGATCACCTGTGAGCACAATTTTTGTCCCTTCGCCCGCGCGAGAGATGATGGTCTTGACCTCGTGAGGAGTTAGGTTCTGTGCCTCGTCGACAATCATAAAAACGTTGGGTAGGGACCGCCCGCGAATATAGGTAAGAGGTTCAAGCTCAACAAACCCCATTTCTACCAACTCTGCGTAGCTTCGTCCTTCAGCTCTGTCAGACGTCGAAAGTCCCATCAGAAGCTCAATGTTGTCGTAGATAGGCTGCATCCACGGATTGAGTTTCTCTTCAATATCGCCTGGGAGGTAGCCTATGTCTTTGCCCAATGGAAAAATGGGACGGGAGACTAGTAGTTTTTGAAAGGAATGTTCCTCTAACGATTTTTGTAGACCTGCAGCTAGGGCGAGCAGCGTTTTTCCTGTGCCGGCTTTACCTACCAAAGTAACGAGTTTGATGTCGTCGTTCATCAGGAGGTCGAGAGCGAAGTGTTGTTCTTTGTTGCGGGGGCGAACACCCCACACGCCATCGCGCAATTTGCGAATGGGTACAACGCCCTCTTTTTCCTGGTCGAATCGGCCCAAGGCCGTATGCGCCGCGCTTCCCGCATCGCGCATCAATACGAATTGATTTGGAGCCATCTCTGTCGGTGCTGGAACGAGACCCTCGGAAAAAAAACCGTCGACTACCGCGCCATCCACTTTTTGTTCTGTGTACCCGCTGTATAGCTCGTCTATGGCGATGGACTCTTCTTCGTAGTCGACCGTGACTAAACCTAATGCGTCACCGCGGACGCGCATGTTTACGTCTTTTGTGACCAGTATGGTGGAGTCGGAAGCGTTCTTTTCTTTTGTTTCAAGCGCAACTTCCAGGATGAGATCATCCATTCTTGTTCGCGCTGGCGTTGAGTTAAGTGGCGGTCTTGAGCCTAAGGCTACGTAGAGCTTTCCGCCGTTCTCCATGGGGACGCCTTCGGAGAGCTTTCCGTTTGCCCGGTGACCGTCAAGCATCCTTGCTATGTGACGCGCATTGCGTCCAAGTTCAGACAGATCTTTCTTGAAAGTGTCTACCTCGTCGATGACGTAAATCGGTATGACTACAGTGTTGTCGGCAAACGCGTATAGTGCACTTGGGTCGTGCAGAAGAACGTTCGTATCCAGGACGTAGTTTTTCGTTGCCACATGAACATGTTCCAACTCCCGTACGTCACGTGTCAATCTGTGGAAGTTGACTATTCACTCTTATGACGGGCATCCTTAACGGGATCATGCTTCTTAAGAAAATAGTCGTAGCTGAGGACGACGACGCTATTGCCCATATGGTGAGTATGGCTCTGGGAGACGCGGGTTTTCTTTGTCTGCGCGCGAAAGATGGGCAAGAAGCATTGCACCTAGTCCAAGTTCACGTTCCAGATTTGCTGGTTCTCGACATCATGATGCCCGAAAAAGACGGGTATGAAGTCACAGCATCACTCAAATCCGATCCCGTTTTGTCTAAGATTCCGATTTTGATGCTCACTGCGCTCAGCAGTACGGATGACAAGGTCAAAGGGTTCGAGTTGGGTGCCGACGATTACCTGACCAAGCCGTTTGACCTGCGCGAATTTGCGGCGAGGGTAAACGCTCTAATCCGTTCAGCCAATCGGGAACGAAACCGCAATCCCATCACTCATCTACCAGGTCTGATCGATCTGGAAGCGGAACTCAAAACGGCTATTCGTGAGGAAAAGAGTCTCTCAGCTATTCATTTCTCTGTGTTGGGTTTCGATGCCTTGGTAAAAAACAACGGGTATAAAGGTGTCGAATCGACGATTCGAGAATTAGGTGAACTCTTCGTCGACTTAGCCAAAGAGCACCTTCCGTCGGGTTCCTACTTTCTTGGGCATTGTGGTGGTGCGGATTTTGTCGTGCTTTGTGATAGCAACACCGCCGAGTCGTTCGCTTCGAATGTTCGAGCCAAGATCTCCGACCTCTTTTTGCCCAAGCAAGAAAGTTTGTTTTCTGTCGCTGGCATTGCGTCTGTCCAAGGGGTGGAAAGTGCTGCCGAACTTGCGAAGCAACTGACTTCATTGGTCGCCGAGTTGTCTTCAAAAGGGAAGAGCGGTCAAAGAATGTGGGTTAACTGCTGAGAAACGGTTTGGCTGGCGAGAAAAATTAAGTGTTTGTGGCGACTCAACTCAATCCAATTCCACTGGTTTTGTCGCTAAACTGCTAGAAGTGCTAGGTCCCGAGAGCCAGTCTATGGGTGGGATATTGGCGCCATAATTTCAGTAGGCTTTAAGGGTTGAGTGCCGGTCAAATCGGCCCTTAAAATCAGGTTCGGTGCGGGAGCCAAAGAAATTCGGCGACTACGTTTTATTAGACCTCGTGAGCGTAGGCGGAATGGCGGAAGTATTTCACGCTAAGAGTTCCGGACCAGACGGATTCGAAAAGATTGTTGCCATTAAACGAATTCTTCCCTCTCTTGGAGAAGATGACGATTTCATCAAGATGTTTAACGATGAAGCGACTATCGCAGGTCAGTTGTCACACCCCAATATCGCTCAGATCTTTGAGCTGGGAAGACATGAAGAATCTCACTTTATAGCAATGGAGTATATCTGGGGAAAAGATCTCCTTCAGATACAGAGACGCTTCCAGAAACTTGGGCGTCGAATGCCTGCCGCTATGGCTTGTTACATCTTGTCAAAGATTTGCGAGGGACTTCATTACGCGCACACCAAAAAAGGAGATGACGGTGTGCCTCTCGAGATTGTTCACCGTGACTGCTCTCCCCAGAATATCTTGGTTTCATATGAGGGCGAGGTAAAGGTTATTGATTTCGGCATTGCTCGAGCTGCAAGGCGTTCATCGAGAACGAACGCCGGAGTTTTGAAGGGCAAGTTCGGATACATGTCACCGGAGCAGGTACGGGGCATGACGCTGGACCATAGGAGCGATGTTTTTGCGCTAGGGACCATTTTGTGGGAGTGCCTAACAGGAACGAGATTGTTTGCTGGTGAAAGTGACTTCTCGACTTTGGAGCGCGTTCGCGATGCGCAAGTACGTTCGCCAGTCGAACTGGAACCCAGCGTACCAAAGGCTGTTGAAAGTATAGTTTTTCGCGCTCTTGCTAGGGAGGCAAACGACCGGTACCAAACTTGTGCTGAGTTAAACGCAGACCTGAGGAAGTTTCTCGCTGGAAGCAATCAGTTCTATACGGCGAAGAAATTGGCGGATTGGTTAAAAACCGGTTTCGCCGAGGACATCGAGCGGGAACGGAAGAGGTTAGACGAGTACAAAACAATTTCGGTCGATACGAAATTACGAAACGATGACCTAGATGCTCTGCCAACAACTGAGTTTAACAGTGATGATTTTGCCGGAGTGACTTTTAACGAACAACCCGTGCGAGCCAGCAGCCCGGGAGCAATAGAGCTCTCGTCATTTTCTTCTCAAAACAGAGATGACCAGGACCTTGTCGATTCCTTGTCATCGGCGATCACCGACCTAGAAGATTCAGAAGGGAAAACCGTAGATCTTCCGATGCGCGCTCCCGGGAAAAAATCGCTTACCTCGGAGCCGCAGCTTCTGACAGATAACGCGAGCCCGCCTGCTTCCAGGCCTCCTAGAGCTGGGGCGCGACCTTCCGCTGGCTTGCCGGCGCCGTCTGGGCACGTAGCGATGGCCGCTGCTCCTCCTAACTCGACTGGCCCGCGAGGGAAATCAGCTTCTTGGGGAATTAATCACGACAGTTTAGACACGTTAGAAACGCCACTCGATAGCAACGAGGTATTGCCCCCCTTGGGGACCGCTGATTTTTCAATGCCGCAACCTCCTGCTGGCATCGAGATGCTCGGCACGGAACCCGGCGCTCTTTTCGACCCTTCCGACGATATCACTTATAACACTGGGGAAAAGTCCGTGACCGGCTCACTGGCGATGAATATGCCAGTGAATTCTGCACCGTTGCCACTCGATGTAAAGTCAGAGCCTCGTGACACCAAATACATACGTTTGGTTGGGCTTGCAGCACTTCTTGTCGTTGCCTGCGGAGTCGGTGCGTTTCTTGCGCTTTCAGCATTCAAGAAAACCACGCCAAGCAATAGAGAAGTTTCAAACGGCACGCTTGCTCTAGTCGTACATGGCGCGTCCAACGCCAAGGTTTTGATAAACGGTGTAGAAAAGGGGGAGGTCAATAGCGAAGGACACCTCACACTTGAGCTTGCACCTGGCGCATATTCTTACGAGGTCACTAGCGGCAACGGAGACGAACCGTGCACGGGAAATGTAGAGGTTAACAAGACCAAGTTTACCCTGGCGAGTTGTAAGTTCGCGGGCGGCACAGAGGCTGTAGTTGATGACGCTCCCAATGAAGCGCTTGCTGAAGTGCCTGCTGAAGCTGTTGTTCCCGTCGCTTTGCCTGACGTTCAGCCTGCCGATTCGCCGAACGCCGAGCCCGTCGAGCGGGCAGCCGAAGAGATTACACCCACTGCGACACCGAATGCGTTAGAGGACGTACCGCTAGCGAGAGTTCTTACGGATGAGGAAGAACTCGACGCGATAGCCCTTGAGAGGCCGAAGAAAAAGAAAGCTGCGGCGACCAAGCGTGGTTTCCTTGCGGCGTTCTCCGAGCCAAAGGGAGCTACGATCTACGTTAACGGGAAAAACACTGGCCGGAAAACTCCGACCAAACGTTTAAGATTAAAGCCGGGTACTTACAGCGTCAAACTTGAGCTTGGAACTCGCAAGAAAACTTTTCCCGTCACAATTAAACCCGGAAAAACCAGCACGGTTACTGCTGGGAAATAAAAATTAGTCGTCATCTATCGTCTCGCCGGTATATCTGGGAGCTCTTCTGCCTCGGAGAAGCCTTTTGCGTACACTTTGATACTGACGCTGTTTATAGGCGTCGTGGTTTCCATCCCCAACCTCGTTTTGTTTGGCGGTTACTGAATCTACAATTTGGAACTCGGTCATAACGAAAACCGTATTTCCGTAAGGAGAAGGTTTCTCGTCAACATGGTCATCGACACGTAGGGGCAGGTCGGCCACGAAATTAATGATCTTGTAGCCTTCCGCAGAAAATTCGTTCAGTGGTGCGAGCGCAGCTTGGTTCTGAGATTGCTCAAGCTGTTTGTCGTCTGGCGACTTGGTTTCCAGGTCGCGAAGGGTGTCGCATTGTTTGACGAGGTCTCGAAAGGAAATGAGGTGGTTCACGGATTCCCCGGGGATAACGTAGTTAAAGGGGATGAGGTGCCGTGTAAGCGCTGCCAAAACGGGAAGAATATCTGGCCTCTCGCGAACCACTAGACGAAAGCGGAGCTTGTCGTAAATATTTGCCGCGAGAGTTGAACGCTTCGCGAGTAGTTTTGTGATGAGAGAGTTTCTCGGTTTTCTGCTCCATTGAAATTCGACGATTGGATGACCTGCCGCTTTGAGTTCCTCTACGGTTTGCATCACCTTGAGCTCAGTTAAGTGATAGATGTCCTCTGAGGATATGGCGAGTCTGTTCAAAAGGTCGCGCCCAGCCAAGTGATGGATAATGTGCATCACTTTCAGAATTACGCAGGCCCACATTTGTCCTCGTCCCCGTCGAGAGGAGACGAGAAACAGGTCACGAGCGGCGATTTCTTCGGCCACGTGGGGTGGAATACTGAGGTCGAAATTTTCGCTTAAGTACTCCACTGCTTCGCAACGGATAGCTTCCAGCCGGTCCATATCCGCGGAACTCTGTGGATCGAACTCGTTGGTTTGAAGAAACCTATCTACATCGAGGTGTTCGCGAAATTCGAGGTTTTGCCAGTCAACGATGGAGCCGCCGCGAAGAAGAAGCCGTACCCCCTCCAGGTCTTCTAGAGACAGGTCTGCGAGAGACAGAGGGTGAAACTTGGCTCGTTCAAGTCCACTGGGAGCTCGTTCGTTCACGGCGGGTGACGGTACCACGCTTGGATGACGCTTCTTCGTACTACTTTTGAAGCCGGATGGTCGCCGTAAACAAGCTGAAAACTACAATGGCGACAACAGCATTTCCCAAGACTGCAAGCATGCCGGTAGTCTACGCCTTTTTGTGGTCCGGAATCCAGGCCCAAGGGCCGCCGAACAGGTTTCGACTCGCGACACTGCCTTCGGACTGGCATACTGTTCTAGGTAAGAGACATGGCGGAAGAAAGCGAATTCAAACCAGAAGAATCTGACGACGAGAACAATGCTCACGATTCGGAGTTCTTCGATTTCGGCGACGGGGGTGAGGTCAGCGAGAGCGTACGCCGCAAGCTTGAGACTCTGGTTCCAGAACTAGTAAAGAAGACGTTTTCGGCAGGCCTGGGTGCGCTCTTCACCACGGAGGAAGGGGTCCGCCGTTTAGCCAAAGAAATGCGAGTTCCCAAAGAGGTCGCGGGTTATTTGGTTAACACTGCTTCTGCCGGTAAAGATGAAGTTCTTCGCGTTGTTGCCGGTGAAATTCGTTCTTTCCTCGAGACCGTGAATCTCTCAGAAGAGATAGCCAAAATGCTTACGACTCTTTCTTTCGAAGTCAAAACCGAGGTCCGTTTTATTCCGAACGAAAAGAAGTACAGCGGCGTAGAACCAGACGTGAAAGCAAAGGTCCGTCTCAAACGCGCGACATCGGAAGAGCGGAAAAAACGTCGATCCCGGCGAAAAACTGGGCAGGTAGACGAAGAGAAATAGCCCGGCATGCTAATTTTAGGGGCATGAAAAAAATGCTCTTGGGATTTGCACTTTCAGTATTTGCTTTGGGTTGTGGTGGCGACGATGAAAATGAGCCGTACAACAATCAGGTCGTTCTAGTCTGTGGCGATTCTGAGCTTCTCAATATGACTTTCACATCCCTCGACGCCTGCGAAACCTTCAGAAGCCAAAACACTTTTGAATGTAACGATGTCCCTTTGGACATCGTCTGTTGATAAAATTCTAAGGTAAGGCGACGTCTACAAAAGTCGCTTTTGAGCCGGTTTTTACACCGTGTCGTTGTGACCAACCTGCATTTACCTCTAGGACATACTTGGAGGGTTTGCCTACCGTTCGACTGGTGAGCGTTTGAGGCTCTGCGTTCTCTACGATGCCGGCAACGGTCAGGTCGGCTCGGATAAAAATGATATCGAGCGGTATGAAGGTGTTTTTCATCCAAAAACTCTGGACCCGCTCTTCTGGCATCAAGAACAACATGCCGGCGTCGTCTGCCATATGCTCGCGGTACATTAGTCCCCGGGATATGGCGGCAGAGCTTCTGACGACCTCCACGTAAACCGTTGTGTCTGCGTCGTTCCCGAAACGAACACTCGCTTTTTGTGTGGCTTTTTTGGGGGAAGGTTGCGCTTCGTTGGTGGGCGGTGTGGGTGCGCGGACGGGCGGCTCTTCTTTGCAGCCGGTAGCGGGGGCAAGAAGCAAAAGAAGGAGGGGAAACAACCGCGACATGAAGCGACCCTACCATGGGCAGCTAAGCGCTGCCGTTGCTTTTGAGGTACCCTAGGGCCGTGACCACCAACGAGGAAAAGCCGCTCGGGGCCGGTGCGGAAAGAAGCGCCCCACTTGAGCTTTTACATACTCGAGGAGGGGCTAGGGGGGCAGAAACCACGTCTTTTTTTCAGGAGGCGGGCGCGATCGTTTGGCCGACCCCTGTCTTGCGCCTAACGCTGCACCAATCAAAAGCAACGGACGACGCTCTTGCCAAGCAGTCCGGGTTCGACTGGGTATTATTCGGTAGCGCGAATGCAGTCACTTTTTATTGCCAGTCGCTGGAGAAGTTAGGCCTTTCTCCGAAAGACGGGCCAACTCCTGTTTTTGTTGGCCCGCAAACACAAGCTGCATATCTGGGGCTTGTCCCCAAGGGCTACATGGCTGAAGTAAACAGCTCCAAAGGGATGGCTGAAACGGTCTTGAAGCTTGGGAAACCTGGTCAGCGGGTATTGGTTCCACAAGTTCAGGGGGGACGAGAAGAAGCGACGAATCTTTTGAGCAAGGCCGGGTTCGATGTCACTGCCATAACCACCTATAGAAGCGAAGCGGCGGCTCCCAACGATCGTGAGGTTTGCGATGGGATAGACAGGCTAAAGGCTGGCTCGGTAGATATTGTGGCTCTCTTTTCCCCCTCCCAGGTGACAGCATTGCTTTTGCGTCTAGGAGAGCCCGGATTGGCTTTACTTGGAGGCTGCAGGGGAATTGTGGCTATTGGGGCAACCACCGCTCAAGCCGCAAAGAGTGCTGGTCTTTCGGTCCGGGCGGCAGAAGTTCCAACCCTGGAAGCGATGCTGGACTGCATAAAACAGCTTGCCTGACGTCACTTAGAGGCTTTTGCGTCTGCGTCTTCCACTATTGAGCCTTCGGGTTCTTGTGGCGGGCATGGGTTTCTTTCATGATTGTGTCATGGAGTATCCCGAATACCGAGGTCGCAGAACAAGGCGTACCAAGAGCTTGCGTCGAATGGTCCGCGAGACTCGCTTGTCGCCGGACGATTTTATGTACCCGCTGTTTCTGGTCCCCGGTAGCGGCGTCGAAAAAGAAATCAAATCGATGCCCGAGCAGTACAACCTTTCCGTGGACAAGGCTGTCGAGTTGGCAAAGCGTGCCCGCGACTTGGGGGTACCCGGGGTAATCCTTTTTGGGGTTCCCGACAAGAAGGACACGGTTGGTTCAGAAGCCTGGAACGACAAAGGGTTGGTCCAAGAATGTATTCGGAAACTAAAAAAAGAAGCGCCGGAGTTAACGGTCGCTGCCGACGCATGCTTCTGCGAATACACATCCCACGGTCACTGCGGTGTGCTCATGGGAGACCAGCTCGACAATGATGCCTCTCTAGAGAATCTTGGCCGTACTGCAGTGTCCTATGCCAAGGCTGGCGTCGATATTGTCGCTCCGTCGGGGATGCTAGACGGGTTTGTTGGTGAATGCCGCAATGCGCTCGACGAATCAAATTTCGACACCGTGGCAATCATGGCTTACTCCGCGAAATATGCGTCGGCGTACTATGGCCCATTCCGAGATGCTGCTGACAGTGCGCCGAAATCTGGACCCGAGAATAGGTCGGGCTACCAAATGGATCCCGCAAATGCGATCGAGGCTTTGCGAGAGGTGAGCATGGATGTTGCCGAGGGCGCAGACATCGTTATGGTGAAACCAGCGCTTTCCTATCTCGACATCGTTCGTTCCATCTCAGATGAGATTGATTATCCCTTAGCCGTTTATAATGTCTCTGGCGAGTACGCGATGCTGAGAGCAGCAGGGCAGGCCGGTTGGATCGATTATGACCGGACTATGTTGGAAACGCTTCTGTCTATGCGTCGTGCAGGAGCCGACATTATCATCACGTATCACGCGTTAGAGGCCGCCAAACTACTGGCCAAGGGGCAAGGGTGAGCCGAGAGACCCTTTACAAATTTGTTGAGTTGTCTGTTGTAACCGACGAAGCACTCGAGGAAACCGTCAATGAATGGGTCGGAAAAGGCTGGCAACTTGAAAATATCCACTTCGCGATGCGCGAGGCGTCAAAGCGCCCATCTATGGCCTTTATTGCTTTTGTGAAAGAAGGCGATGTGATCGCGGCAAACTAGCTTGTTGTTTACGGGCTAACGCGGCCCGTTCTCGGAGAGAATTTCGAGGCGAAGTTGTACCTTCCGGCGGAGGTAGTCTGGGGGACCCATGTCGAGGGTCTTCCTACATGCCGCTTTCGCGCGGGCAATTTCTCCTAGCCCTTCATGGGCCAAGCAAAGGTTAAATTGGTATTTGGGATCTGGCGACAGGCTTACTGCATCAATAAAAAGTGCTTTAGCCGCCTCGACGTTTCCTGCCCGGAACAACTGCTTCCCTTCGCCATTCTTTTCTTCTGCATCTTTCTTCTGGGCGGGGCTAATTCTCGAAAGCTCGGAGGATTGTGCTGCGGGCTGCGTTCGTCTAGCAATCCGAGGGTCGTTGCAACCCGAGTAACGCAAAAGACTGGCAACTTCGCTCGCAACCGCGGCCGAGGCTTGAGACGCTTTGCTTCGAAAAACGCCAGATACTCCCTGGATGTTGGCGGAGCCGAGAAGCTCGTCGCTCACTCCGTCTGATAGAACCAATGAAATATTCAATTGGTTTTTTTTTCCAGACTCAAGAATGTTCACGTCAACAATGAGGTCGGTACCTAATGCGCCCCGTGCTGGATAACTCACACTGCGGAACGCGCACCTGCCATAGATTTTGTCTGCGATTTGATTGCCGAGAGAGCCTATTGTTGCAGTTGAGACGTTTGGACTCCGAACGCGGACCAGAGCGTGCTCGAATACCTGCAAATTGGCTATTTTCGATGCTCGCTGAATTTGGGCGCTAGGTCTGCAACCCAGGACTGCCAAGCCCGCGGCAAGAAAGCATAATCTTGTACCGGCTACGTTTAGATGCACTCTGAGATCCTATCTTTTTTCTAACGAAATGGAATAGCTATCGCGGCTCGTTTCCTGCTTGTCTGTTTGCGGAAGCGGAGAAGCTTTCTTAGCTTGGACGTTCGCGATCTTAATAACGTCACCTTCGGAGAGGGACACCTGTTTGCGGCCGGTGGGGTCGTCAGCATTTTTGCTCCACTGCACGGTTAGCCCTGGGCTGGCTTTGATTTCTACCCTGAACCGACCTGCGGGTCCTTGATAGCGATAGCAGTCAATATCTTTGGGGTTGGTCAGCCTGCCTGTGACGTTTTGGTTGGCATTGATTGGAGAAGCATCTGGGGGAGTATCGTTCGGCTCTGTCTCACTATTGGGTGGCGGTTCCCCCAGTCTTACATTGAGAGAGTAAGAGTCGCTCACGTTTTCAACGGGGCTTTGTTTGGGCCCTAGTTCCTGCCTGACGGCAACAACTACTGGCTTTTGCACACGGTGATTCAAAAGTGTCTCGCCGTGGCCAGTTCCCCCTGAGTCTGCGATGGCGATTTGGTGCCCTTCTAAATCATAGAGCCAGAGAGAGAGGTCCATATTGGGAATTCCTGTTACTGTGGCGGTTACTACATCTCCTCCGGTGGGTGTGGGGCGTTCGTCCACCAAGTAATAGTCGCTATCCGGCATGGTTTTGCTCTCTCGCTTGCCGATAAAGCCAGTAACCGTCTTGTTCGATGAGATGCGTGTAGGGGTTTCGAACGCATTGTTAGGTTCTCGCTCTCTCACTCTTGGTCCTTTTGACTTCTTGGCCGCCCAAAAGGTTGCACCGCCCACAATCGCGATTGCAAGGAGAGGGAAGACAATGACTCTCGCCGTTCGCTTTTGCTTGAGAGAGAGCTCAAATTTTTCCAGGTCTGATCTTCTCAGGCGTTGTTCTGCATCTATGCCGTAATCTACCTGGTCTGCTTCGCGACGTTGCTCGATTGCTGCAGAAGAGTCAGGTTCTCTTTTCGGAAATACGCGACGAACAGCTGTGCTTTCCTCTACCAGATCCGCAAAAAGTTGCTCAAGGCTGTCGGCAAGTTCATGAACATTTGCAAAACGTTCTTCTCGCTGTTTCGCCATGCATTTGCCAACGATACTGTCAATTCGAGGGTCCAGCTTTGCACTGGGAACTCGGACCGACGGCGGAACAATTGGATCGGTTAGGTGTTTCGTCAAAACACCAACTGGGGTCTTGGCATCGAATGCATTGTGCGCGGTTAGGGCTCTGTACATAAGCGCACCCATTGAATAAATGTCAGAACGAATATCTACGTCTTCCCCGCGAATTTGCTCCGGTGACATATAGTAAGGAGTACCGACAATGTTTCCTTGTTCGGTTACCGAGGAATGTTCCTCTCGCTTGGAGAGTTTCGCGAGCCCAAAATCCAATACCTTTACGTGATCGCGCCCGGAGTAAGTCCTCGTTACCAGAATATTTTCTGGTTTAAGGTCTCTATGTACGATGCCGAGTTCATGGGCTTCCGCTAGGGCAGAGAGAATTTGCGCGAATAGTGGAGCGGAGCGTTGGTAGGAAAGAGCACCTTCTCTTTCAATAAGTCCGGCCAAGTCGAGTCCCCTTACGTATTCCATGACGAGATACAGGGCCCCGCGAAAAACGCCGAAGTCAAAAACTTGGACCGTATTTGGGTGATGGAGTTTTGAAACAGCGTGCGCTTCGAGTTCGAACCGGCGAACCGTTCCTTGATCGTGTGCTAGAGCGCGGTGCAGAACTTTCATGGCAGCAACTTTACCCATACGCTCATGTTCTACGCGGTAGACCATTCCCATTCCGCCGCTACCGATGAGATCAACGACTCTATATCTGTTGTCTATCACCTGACCGAGCCACGGATCTGGGGGGGCTGGTAGAGACATGGTCTCTGCCGACACTCTCTTAGAAAGTGTGGCTTCTTGCGTTTTCGCCATGGATGAACCACAGGCGCCGCAAAAACTTTGTTGTTCCGCAAAGCCTACACCACAGGCTGGACAAAAAAACTTCAAAGTAGGGACAGCCATAGGTTCTTTGGGATGGTATCGGCGCTACCGATGCGGGTCAAACAACCCTATTGCGATGCTGGTGGTCGCTTTCGTCTTTTTGTATTTCCGCCGGCGCGCTCCCAAGTAGCAATGGTTTTTGGCGAGTAGTGATAGTCACTGATCCGGTGCGACGGATCTCGTTCGAGGACTTTGGAAAAGATAGCTAGAGCATCGTCTTCTTGATCAAAGGCCAAATAGGCACGTCCCAGTAGCACGCCGATCTGAACTGCGAGATCCACCGGCAGGAAATCCACATCAATTGAAAGCGCTTGGCGTTTCACATTTGCATAGTCCCCACTACGCCAATCGGCGCGCATCTTGGGGAGCAGGTCGACGGCGAGCTCCTCCATTTTTCTGCGCCTCGTCACCAAAGAACGCGAGCGACCGTCGAGTGCAGGGAGTTTCCGAGCATCCACGCGGACGTGGTAGATGGGGATGACGATTTCTCCACCCTTTTCTAAAACGCGTTTCTCGAGAAAATTGTATTCGCGAAGCAGTTTGGATTGCTTGGCGTTTCGGTAGTAGGCCGCGGCAATTTGCGAAAGAGGAACTTTTCGTTGTGCTGTATGGGTTACATGAAAAGGAATGGTGAGTTGCTCTCCCGCTGGTAGGGAAGACTGAACAGGTAGTTGGTTGAATTCTGCGAGCTGGATCGATCGCCTCGAGTCGCCGAGGTACTTTTCGGCAAGCCCCTCCATTGTGTTGCCAATTTGTGTCGTGATGGTTAGTGAAATAGGGATTCGCAGAATCTCTCCCTTCTTCAACTTCCGCTTATGGGTCATGTCGTTGACCTTCATAATGAAAATTGCGTGTTCTCTGCTGCCGTAATATTCGGCTGCGAGCAGATCTAAGGTGTCGCCATCTCCCACTTTATGTTTGATGGTCTTTCTCACCTGTGCCTCAGCACTCTTCACCGTAGAGAAAAGAGAGAAAAACAAAACCGCGACCAAAAGTAGTTTCATTTTGTCACCTTTTGGGTTTCGCTATCTTGTTCGTTCGATTCAAGCGGCGTCCCGTTTTTGACAAAGTCAAAAATCAGCATGCGCGGCTCAGAGATAGTGCCTTCTTCGATAACGATTTTCTTTACCATTGGTTGGTAGAACTTGTTGGTCACACGCAACGTCTGTTTGCCGACCTCCAATTCCACCGGTGTGTCTCTCGGTGTCGTAATGGGCTTGTCGAGGCCCTTGACAGAAACGACACCCCAGGGGCGTGCGAGTACACGGACAAAACCCGTTCTTTTGACGATCGCGGCCTCTGCCGGAAGCGGTGTTTTCCCCACTGGCAATAGGTGAACAGAGAGTGTCCAAAGAAAAACGATACCGGCAATAACTGCTTGGGTAATTGCTGAGCGCTTTATGACGTCGTGGAACTTTGACGCTCGTGATTGGGGGCCATGGATTGTGTTGTCACCCCCCGGGTTCAAAAACTGCTCTGCTTCATCGACGGTGATGACTTCCTGGTTCTTAAGGAACCAAACCACTCTTGAGTGGTAGTTCATGTCGACATGTTTTGCGATGAAACGCTCCAAAGCCATGACTAAGTTCTGGGCCGAGCGAAAGCGGTGCCTCGATTCTTTCTGGAGGCATTTTTCGACAATTCGGTCTAGCTCTCGCGGAACGTCTGGATTGACTTTTCGAATTGATTCTTGTCGCTCTAAACGGATTTTGTGCATTACGGAAAACCGTTCGTCTTCTACGAAAGGCTTCTTGCCCGCCAGCATTTGGAAGAGCACGATTCCCAAGGAAAAAATGTCGGAACCAGCGTCGAGTGGATCACCTAAGATTTGCTCTGGTGACATATAGGACGGCGTGCCAATGCCTGTGCCGGCTTCTGTCAAATCCGAGCCATAGGTGTCATCGCGCGCGATTCCAAAGTCCATTAGTTTCACGCCGCCCTGATTGGAGAGCATGATGTTCGCGGGTTTTATGTCTCTATGGATGATTCTTCGGTAATGGACGTAGTCCAAGGCACGGGCAACCTGCAGTGCGATGATGGCGGCTACGTCGTAAGGAATCTTCCCGGCTGCATCGAGCATGTCGTAGAGGTCGATGCCTTCCACGTATTCCATCACAATAAAGAGCGCGCCCTTTTCGCGGTGGAAGTCGTAGACGTGAATTATGTTTTCGTGCTGGAGATTTGCCAATGACTGAGCTTCGCGTTCGAAGCGGGTGACAAGAGCCTCCTCGGAAGCCACCGACGTCTTGAGCGCCTTAATGGCGACTGTTCGGTTTAGGTGGTCTTGTACAGCTCTGTACACCACCGCCATGCCGCCCGACGCGACCTCTTCCACAACCCTGCAATTGCCAATTCGTTCCAGCATATGTCCCCGGGGGTCTGCGCGCTTACCCTTCGTTTCACTTTAGCAAATTTCGCCGTTGACTCCTCGTTGTGGGTCCGGTATACGCGGCCTCCGCAGTAAGTTTTCTAAATGAGTCTTGCTGTGCCTGAATTGGGTAATTGGTACCTCGGAGTCAAACTAAGAGAAAAACGTAGAAAAAGGGCCTGTAGCTCAGCTGGTTAGAGCACACGCTTGATAAGCGTGGGGTCGAAAGTTCAAATCTTTCCAGGCCCACCAGCTACCTTAAAAAAGACTAAACTGTCGGGTAATCGTCTTGACGAAAACTTGACAAATATTTACAGTCCCCCGCTCTGCAGCTCCGACTGCTAATTATAAGTCGGTCTTTGAAAACTGAATAGTGAGATCGAAGTTCGCGAAGTTTTAGTCAATGATTGAAACTCGTTTCGAAAACTCTTTTTGAGTTTTCTTTCCTAAAGGATTCGTCCCGTCGGAAAAGAAACGATTCGATTGGAGGTAACTCCAATCACAAGCAGGTCGGCGAGAGCACACCCCTGTGTGACTCGGACCCATCTGTTCAAACTCTGTGACGCATTTACCAAGCTATTCTGCCAAGAATGTTTGGGCCCTTTCTTCGAAAATTCGTGTACGAATTTTCTTTCCTTACCTTCGGGCAGGGAGTGGGAAGGTGGGCGACACAAACCATTTAAGTGGAGAGTTTGATCCTGGCTCAGAGCGAACGTTAGCGGCAGGCTTAACACATGCAAGTCGAGCGAGAACGTACCTTCGGGTGCTAGTAAAGCGGCGGACGGGTGAGTAACAAGTGGGTAATCTGCCCTTCAGCGGGGGACAACCACTCGAAAGGGTGGCTAATACCGCATACGTTTCCAGGATCTCCGGGTCTTGGAAAGAAAGCCGGCCTCTATTTATAAGCCGGCGCTGAAGGAGGAGCCCGCTTCGCATCAGCTTGTTGGTGGGGTAATGGCCTACCAAGGCAAAGACGCGTAGCTGGTCTGAGAGGATGATCAGCCACACTGGGACTGAGACACGGCCCAGAC
>CAYPIX010000006.1:0-77257 GCA_964410875.1 uncultured Kofleriaceae bacterium | reverse complement strand
TGGCGGAAGTGCACGGGAATCGAACCCGCCGAATCGTCGCTCTCGCGGGACCCCATCGGTTTTGAAGACCGAGCCCGGCACCAGCCATGGAGGCACTTCCACGGCCGGTATTGCCACGAGAAGGCTGGGCTTGGCAAGAGCTCAGTTCTTGGGGACTCGGTGAACCAGCTCTATACGGTTCCCACTGGGCTCGAAAAACATCATGTGCTTGTCGGGACCTCCGTAGGAGAGCTCGGGTGCGAATTCAATCTTGACACCAGGGTATTTCTGCAAACGTTTGTGGAGGGCCTCGAGAGTTTCAAAACTACCCACCTGAAGGGCGAGATGGTGGAGACCGATGTTGGTCTTTCGGTTGAAAGCAATCGCGGTTTGGGGCTCTGCGACCCGCCAGAGCGTAATCATGATGTTGCCGTTCGAGAGGAAATACGCTGGGTAGCTTTTGTCTTCCCCTTTGATCCCAAACCCGAGCACATCGATGAAAAACGTCTTACTCGCTTCTAAATCAGAAACCACAAGACCAATGTGATCCGCGCCAAGTACTGGTCCTTTTGCATGTTCTCTCACGATAGACTTACTTCTAGCACAGCTAGTAACGCCGACGAGTGAAAGAGCAATGGCGAAAGTTTTTAAACAGGCTGTTAACGAATTCATTACAATTACCGCCAGACTACGGCTGGAACAGCATACTTACCAGGAGGTGCCTAGCGGTGCTCTGGCAAGCAAAGTAGCCACTAGTATTTCTTTGCAACTTTTTGTGTTCTGGCGTAGCTACTCGGTGTGAATTTTCAACGAGTCACTTTCGCATCTGCAACTCTCACGATTGTCGCCGTCTCCTTTTTCGCGCAGCCCATAGAGGCTTCACGTATGAGCCGGAGGAGCGCAATGAAAATCGGGGCAGCCGCCGTAATGTCGGCGAGATATGCAACTAAAGAAAGAGCGCCAGTTTCAACAACCCTTGTTGTTCGCCGGCAAAATCCGACCATTCTGCATCTGCGGGCTAGCAACGGGAAAACACAAAAATTCCTGGGCAAGAATGCAGGAAATAAGCTCGTCGAACACCAGTTCCAGACTTCTGGCATTCGGTGGACTTTGCGTACGCACCAGACGGAAAGTGGAAAGGCTTCGTTTCGTGAACTTATTCGTTCGTCGGAAAGGTCTGGTTTCCTCCTATCTCTTTGGAAAGGTCCCAAGGGGAAGATTATGACCAAGACCGCGAATTGGTGGAAGAACCCATCGAAGGCCCTATTGGCTGAAACGCGGCCTCTGCTTTCCAAAGACTTTACTGTCACTCCCAATGGAGAAGGGGCTTACGTCGGTGATGGTGT
Source organism: uncultured Kofleriaceae bacterium (assembly GCA_964410875.1). Lineage (GTDB taxonomy): Bacteria > Myxococcota_A > Polyangia > Haliangiales > Haliangiaceae > CAYPIX01. The sequence continues at coordinate 75,932 of CAYPIX010000006.1, read as the reverse complement.
CAACTTCCTACCGCACTCACTCCCCAACACCCTCTACAAATGGTCCGCAGATATTGTTGTTATTCCTAGTGGGCAGATCTTACTGCCTGGCGCAGACGCTATCCTTAACACTGTCGGAGACGGTCTGGAGCTTGAGCTCACGCCGCGGTTTTTCACCGGCTCCTTGGAAGCCTAGTTATTTGTTGTTCGAGTAACACTCGCAAACGGTGTTGGACGAGATTCCATGTTTGGTTTTGCATTCATGGAGAGCTTCATCTTCGTTAGCTTCGTTCGCTGCGCGGAGCGAAAACGAAGTGGCGCGAAACCGGTCGCCAGTAATTTTTCCAGACACGCGGGCTTTACTCTGGGCGTTGCAAAAGCCGTTAGGACCGTGAGCATCTCCGTGATCGTCGATATCGGTTCCGTCAACCCAGTAATTCTTGCCCTGGTATCGAATCGCTAAATCGCAGCCCCCTCCGGTCATGCCTAATTGACATTGACCGCAACCGGCCTCGACCTCAATGTCGCGCAGATGCTGGCTTGAATGGTGGCTCTCACAACCCAAGCCTCCAGAGACCATGACCCAGAAAGCGAATATCAGCCTATAACGCACGCCTCTTGGTAGCACATTTGAGCTTCAACACGGTTGCGGTACTCTAACCCAGTGCAAGGCTGTTACGGATTTCTGGCGTTCTGTTTGACGCTCGCGCTTTCGTGCGGTGGCAGTGCAAAACCGTCGAATAAAGAAAAAGGGTCAGCGGGACTGAAAACAGGCAAGGCCGTGACCTTCACTAAATGCGCTACTGAGCCATGCATGTTTTTCCCTGGCTCCAACGCGTACCATGAGTGCCTCAATCGGAGAGATGGGGGTTGCTTCCAATATGGTCGCTTTTGCTCTCCGCAAAACTGCTGGTTCGATAAATCGCAAAACCGTTACCGAGAATGTCGAAAAAACGGCTACGGAACCTGTCGCGTCTACGGTGCTTCGTGTACCCCGGAAAGTTCCTGTGCGTTTGAGGCCAAGTCTGGTCGCTATCTAAAATGTAACTCTTGGAAAGATGGCCAATGTCTTGACTATGGCAAGGAATGCGAAGTTCCTGGTAGCTAGAGTAAGCGTAGCTTGGGTAGAGGGCTTAGGAATAGCGCTTCCCAGGCTTTCATTGCGCGCTTTCTAAACTGCTCAATCTCCGGGGTGCACAGTTCGATGCGCGCGGACAATCTGATTTGCCGTGTGGATTCGGGCGGCCGCCGTCGAGCTGCTTTAATGATGCCGCGTAACACCAATACAGCGCTTTGGTACTCGGCGCTGGTTTTTGGGGCATGCCTCAGGTATGCCGACAAAACACCGACTTGGATAGCAGTTAAATTCTCGCCTCGCGCAATCTCTGCGAGATACGCCGACGCCTCTAGGACTGCATTCGGGTGGAGTTTTCCATCTCGTTTTGCATCCCATATGCCCGCAGTCTCGCTAAGCTTTAGGCCGTTCTTTATATCCGCGCCGTGTTGCGCTTCATGTCGTGCGAGGGAAAACTTCCACGCATTTTGTATCTTCTTGAGAGCTTTTTCGTCTCCCTGTATGAGTTTATCTGGGCTCTTGCCGGAGAGCTTTCGAAGCTCGGTCTTTAGAAGAGCCTCAACCGCGCAAGTTCCGTCAAAAACTGATTGGTCTTTCGAGACTGCACCGGTAAGTGAGGGCAGAACTTCGCCGATGATAAACTTCTCTGCACGATCCAGGTTCACTTGAAGCTTTGTATGGGTGGCATGCCCCAAGCTCTTGGTTACCCAGTTCAAAGAATCAAGGCGGCGAACAAAGTTGACTGTATGTTTTTGGTTTCCAACCGAGATACCGACCGTCGATTGGGTTCTGAAGGCAATCGCCAATGCCTTCGTCTTACCGCCGTCTAAGAGAACATGACTGTTGACATGATAGGGAAGGGACTCCGTAGCGAGTGCCTGATTTAGGTTGCCAATATCGCGCTCGAGTAGCTGGACAGACTGTGCAGATGCTTTTTCTGTGCGAGCCCTTTTTATTGAATCCACAACGCCGGAGAACCTCTTTTGAATTTCAGTTGGCGCATCGCTTGGCGGTAAAGAAAAGGGAGTGTCTTTATTGATCGCTACGATCGCTTCGGTGAGAGAGGGCCCGAGAAGTGTTTCAACGTCTTCATCGCGATCACCTATTTCTTCTTCACCCGAGCGGCTGCCCCAGAGCCAAGAGCACAACATGACCACAATCGTCAGCCCAAAGAGAGCCCAAAGCAGTGATCGCGCCATGGCAAAAGAGTAACAAAACACGAAGGTGAAACAGGCTCAGCGAAACATGAAATCAACTTTTGTGCGCAATCCCTTCTAGTAAAAACAGCAGTTTGTACGTACACAGAAAAATGGTTCTTGACCTGAACGAAATTGAAAGTTATTTTCAATAAGAGGTTGTTTCGATGATTGTCTGCCACTGCAAAGCTGTTACCTGCTCCGACATACGTCGGGCCATAAAGGAGGGCGCTTCCTGCCCTCAAACGGTTGCGGCAAAGTGTGGGGCAGGCACCGGGTGCGGAGCGTGCCGTTCTGTCGTCGAGGGCATGCTTGAGAGTGCTCGCAAACCTGCGCCTGTGTTGGTGCAGCTTCTTGGTAAGTTGACCAAAGCCTAGTTGATTCGCTACGGAAGCGGAAATTCAACCCGTTTGCAAAATTTGGCCAGCTCACGGGCCTTTGCTTTGGATTGGCTTTTTAGTCGCCGGTTGGCCGAATTGGCCCGGCTTATGTTTTTTTCTTTGCAGGCGGCTTTGCCCTCCAGCAGCCAACCATAGGCGCTGGCTCGGCCTCTCTTGAGCTGATTGGCGATTCGTTTCGCTTCGCGCGTGTTTCCGGAGCTAAGCGCGTTCTTTCCTGCAGCAACAAGCTCTCTCGCCTCTTTGGAAATAGACGGAGTCGGTTTGTCTTTTTCTGGTTTCCGGCCAGATGCTTCCACAGCGCTCGGTGTAACCGTTGGCTCGACGGGTGGCTCGACCTTTTCAAGCTCTATCTTATCGGGCTTTGTTGGTTCAGGTTCTGCCCCATCGGGTTCCGTAAAAACGACCTGCTGTAGTTCGGGCTGTTCAGGCTCGGTGGACCGAGTTAGTGTGATTGCCAAACCGACAGCCCCGGCCCCGACGGCGGCGGCTACCAACCAAATCCAAAGAGGCTTCTTGGAGGAAGCTTCGGTAGCAATTGACTCCGCCGGCGCCGGAGTTTGTATGGGTTGAGGAAATTCTGTTTGCGCGTTAGCGAGAGCGTTTTGCTCGCTATGCGGGGCTAGGGTGGCAGCCATGCCCAAATCTTCGGTTTGGGACGCCGATTGGATAGACGGTGCACGCATTCGGTAGCTGCTTAGCGGGCTGCCGGTAAGCGCCGAGATAAAAGCATCCACACTTTGAAATCGAGAGGCCTGGTCTTTTTCCATCGCCTTTTCGATGGTGTTAACAAGATTTGTATCTAGATCTGGGCGGAGACTGGACAAGGGCGGTGCTGGCTCGAACACAACTTTGTAGACCACCTCTGGGATGCTCTCTCCCTGAAAAGCTGGTTGTCCAGCGAACATCTCGTAGAGCATTACTCCAAAGGAAAACACATCCGTGCTCGCGTTGACCTGGGAATGTTTGCCGGATGCTTGTTCGGGCGCCATGTACTGTGGTGTTCCGAGCATGGTGGCTTCTTGTGTCTTGACCGTCGTGGACCCGCGGATTTTCGATATTCCGAAATCCAAGACTTTGGTCGTCGCTTGCCCTGCGTTTTCTCCACCTAGTGACATGAGAAATACGTTTTGCGGTTTGAGGTCGCGGTGGATGATGTCTTGTTCGTGAGCAGCTCGTAGGGCCGAACCGATTTCTCGGGCAATTGCTAGAATTTCAGCGACGGTCATTGGGCCTCGCTCCATTCTTGCGTCGAGGCTCTCACCCTCGAGGTATTCGAGCACCAGGTAGGGAGCGCCCGACTTGAGCTCGTTAAAATCATGCACCTCGACGATGTTTGGATGCCCAAGCCTAGAGGCAATTTCTGCTTCTCTTCGAAAACGGGCGAGTAACTCGCCGGATGCATCTAGATCCGCGTGAAGTACCTTGATGGCTACTTTCTTCCCTGGCAGCCTCGCGTGGTCCGCAGACCAGACCGCACCCATACCACCGCGCCCGAGTAGACCAGTAATCTGATACGTATTGGCAATGACCGACCCCACTTGGAGGTCACTGCCTGTTTCCGCCCCGTCCATAGCCGAGGGAAAGTATACGATTAAAACGTGGAGTTTTCAGCCACTCCCGCGAAAGCTACCGCTTTGCGTGATCGGCTATGACGCTAGTGACGCAGGAAGTGAGTTTTCTAGCGGTTGCAATGTGCAAGAACTCATTGGGACCGTGCGCATTTGACTGTGGGCCTAAAACGCCGGTGATGAGAAATTGAGCTTCTGGGAATTTCTCTCCGAGCATACCCATAAACGGGATCGAGCCGCCTTCGCCCATGAACATCGAGGGCGCACCAAAATATGCCTTCGACGCGTGGTCCATGGCGGTTTCCAGCCATGGCGCAATGGGAGGAGCGTCCCAGCCATTAGCGCTTTCCGGGTGCTCTAGGGTTACCTTGGCTCCGTACGGTGGATTCTCAGTGAGTGCTTTAGTAACCGCGGCAAGTGCGACTTCCGCGTCGACCGTAGGCGGGAGACGAAAGCTAAGTCTCGCTGACGTTGAAGGTCGAGAAACGTTCCCAGCATCTGCAAGAGCCGGTAGCCCTTCTGCGCCAGTCACAGTGAGTGTGGGTCTCCAGCTACGGTTCAAAATTAATTCGGCAGGATCGTCAGTAATTGCCTTTACCCCAGGCAAGAACGGGAATTTTTCCGCGATGAAGTTGCCCAACTCATTGGCCACCTTTTTTGCTTGAGATACTCGCTGCTCAGGTATTTTTGCGTGCATTGCATCCAGAGTGATCTCGCCAGTCTCTGGGTTTTCTATGCGGGAGAGTAGTTGCGTAAGGACGCGAAAGCTATCTGCTACGACTCCACTCGCATCGCCAGAGTGAACGCCCTCGGAAATGAGTTCAACTTTTAAGGTCGCCGCAACCATTCCCCGGAGTGAGGTCGTGCACCACATTTGATCGTAGTTGCCACAGCCCGCGTCCAAACAGACAACGAGGCTTGGTGTTCCAAGTCGCGATTTTAATTTGTCGATGTAAATAGGAAGATCGTAGGACCCGCTTTCTTCGCATGCCTCGATAAGAACGACGCACCTGGCGTGGGGGATGTCTTGCTCACGAAGTGCATTGATAGCGGTTAAAGAAGCGAAGGCCGCGTAGCCATCGTCGGCACCACCTCTACCGTATAATTTTCCGTCCCGGATAACCGGCTTCCAAGGGCCGAGGTCATCGTCCCAACCGATCATCTCTGGTTGCTTGTCGAGATGGCCATACAGCAAAACTGTGTCGTCAATTGAACCAGGAATGTCGATGAGAACGACTGGAGTTCTGTCGCCCTCACGGATGACTTCTACTTGCGCGTCACTGGGAGCGTGCTCTTTGCACCAAGACGCCACCAAGTCGACGGCTTTGTCCATATGCCCATGTTCACGCCACTTTGCATCGAACATTGGTGACTTGTTGGGGATCTCGATGAACTTGACTAAGCTTGGGACGATTGAGGATTCCCAGACTGAGTCCACAAAAGACTGCGCTTTCTCTAAAGATAGGGTCACATCCGAGCTTATACCTCAGCTGTCATCTATCTGAAATCTGCATTTACAACCGGGAGCGATATGCGGATTGTATGTCTGGCCTAAGTTCCTATACTGTTCGCCGCAAATGGCCGGTCGTGACAGAGAAGGAGAGGGCATCCATGAGCAGGGTGTCGCTATCAAAGAACGGTCGCGGACCAAGAGACCACCCCTTTATAAGGTTCTGCTCCACAACGATGACTACACAACGAGGGAATTCGTGGTGATGGTCTTGCAAAATGTGTTTCATCGCGGCGCCTCAGAGGCCGAAAGAATTATGATGCACGTGCACAATAACGGGGTGGGCGTCGCTGGCGTGTATTCTTACGAGGCCGCAGAAACAAAGGTCACTCGAACCATGGCGTTGGCACGCCGGTACGAATTTCCACTCCAGTTGAGCATGGAACCCGAATCAGGATCAGATTCCTGATTCGATCGGGGGCGGGCTGCCTTTTCTTCGAACGCTTTAGTGTTTTAGCGGACATAGTACGCAAATAGGCTCTTGAATTCGCGTTCGGCCGTTTTCCGGGTCACACTAGATAGTAAGAGCGGAATGGTTTCAAAGAGAGGAGGGTCATTACGATGTTGAGTCCCGAATTACAGGCAACGTTGCAAAAGGCAGTGGACGATGTTCGCAAACGAAGACATGAGTATCTGCTTTTGGAGCACGTCCTCCTCGCAATGCTCGATGATCCGAACACGACCGATATCATCCGGTACTGCGGCGGCGATATTCTTGAGCTACGCGAATCCCTAGAAGAGTTTCTAACGGATGACGTCGAGGTCCTCCCCGAGGGCGAGGATATAACGCCCGAACAAACTCTCAGCTTTCAGCGTGTCCTTCAGCGCGCACTTATGCACGCTCAAGGATCCGAACGCGATGTTGTGACAACGGGTAACTTGCTGGTTTCGATGTTCCGCGAGCGTGACTCCCATGCGGTTTTTCTTTTGGAAAAACAGGGTCTATCTCGTTTCGACATTATCAACTACATCAGTCACGGAATTTCCAAAGTAGATCCGGGCGTTTCGAGAGCCCGAGTTGGTGGAGTTAGTGAAGGTGAACAGCCTCAGCAAGAGCCTCTGGAAAATTACACGACCAACCTTGTCGAAAAAGCAAAGTCTGGATTAATAGATCCGCTGATCGGGCGCGATGAAGAACTCGACAGAGCTATTCAAGTTCTGTGTCGACGTCGGAAGAACAACCCACTTTTCATTGGCGAGCCAGGGGTGGGCAAAACCGCTTTGGCTGAAGGGCTCGCATTGCGGATTCACGAAGGGAAAGTCCCGGAGCCGCTTAAAGACGCAAAAGTCTTCGCCTTAGATATGACGGCTGTCCTGGCTGGAACGCGTTATCGTGGTGACTTCGAAGAGCGGTTGAAAGCGGTACTGAACCAGCTCAAAGAAGAAGAAAATTCGATTCTCTTCATTGATGAAATCCACAATATTGTTGGCGCTGGCGCTACAGCAGGCGGCACCATGGATGCAGCCAATATCTTGAAGCCACCGCTGGCGTCAGGGGAACTTCGTTGTATTGGATCAACGACCTACAAGGACTACCAAGCTGCTTTCGAACGAGACAGAGCACTGTCACGTCGTTTTCAACGCATCGATATTGGCGAACCCACAGTGGCTCAGGCCGTAGATATTCTTAAAGGGCTGCGGTCAAAGTACGAAGAGCACCACGGGGTAGAGTTCACCGACGCTGCGATTCATTCCGCCGCAGAACTTGCTGCTCGTCACATCAACAATGCTCACTTACCCGATAAAGCCATTGACGTTATGGATGAGGCTGGCGCCCGCGTTCGTCTGATGCCAGACGATATGCGGCCCGACAAAATTCGGCCGCCCATTATCGAGGACATCGTGGCGAAAATGGCGAGAATTCCGCCCAAAACTGTGACGCGCGACGATCGCGACAAATTGAAGGGCTTAGGGGGGGAACTAAAAAGACTTATCTTTGGGCAAGACGCTGCTGTTGAGCAACTTAGTAAGGCTATCAAAATGGCGCGGGCTGGTTTGGGCAAAGTTGACAAGCCCACGGGGTCGTTCTTGTTCGCTGGACCGACGGGTGTCGGAAAAACCGAGTTGGCCAAGCAGCTGGCTGCGGTATTGGGTGTGGAATTTTTGCGATTCGACATGAGCGAATACATGGAAAAGCACACCGTGTCTCGCTTGATCGGTGCGCCTCCAGGTTATGTTGGTTTTGATCAGGGTGGCCTCCTAACCGATGCGATTAGTAAGCATCCATATTCGGTCGTTGTTCTGGATGAAATTGAGAAGGCTCACCCGGATGTTTTCAACATCCTCCTTCAGGTGATGGATCACGCAACGCTCACCGATAACAACGGAAAGCAGGCCGATTTTAGAAACGTCATTTTGATCATGACTACCAACGCAGGAAGTCGCGAGATGGCGGCTACTCAGATCGGATTTGGTGATTCTGAGGAGGGCAGAGAGAGCGACGGAAAGAAAGCGCTTGAGAAACTCTTCACCCCGGAATTCAGAAACCGTATCGACTCAACCATTTTCTTTGGGCAGTTAGACAGAGAAGTGATTCTAAAAGTCGTAGACAAGTTCCTCGATGAATTGGACGGTCAATTGGCGGAAAAACGGGTTGAGCTCGATGTTTCGACCGCTGCTAAGGCTTGGTTTGCAGAAAAAGGCTACGACAAGGCCTTCGGAGCACGGCCAATGGCACGCCTGATTCAACAAGAACTCAAAGCAGAGCTTGCGGATGCTCTACTCTTCGGAGAATTGCGATACGGCGGAGTTGCCAAAGTCGGTATCGCGGACGACAAACTCTCCATTAGTTTTGAAGGTAGGCCAAAGCCAGAGGGTGACGAAGCAGAGGGTGACGGCGAAAAATTAGTCGAGGCCTAGAGCCGATAACCCCGCGAGCACGCGTTCTGGGTGATCAGTTTCCACGAGGTCAGACCCCATATCGAAAAGCATTTTTGCTGTTCGGGCGTCCTCTACTCCCCAAACATGCGAGCGCAGATCGTAGCGCTGGCAGATCTGAAAAAACCTTCTTCCTAATTGTTTAGCAGTTCCGATTGGAATTTGCGCCACATCGCCGGACTGGGGGATTCGTTTATAAGCCCATGGTGCCAAATATAGTAGGTAGAGCTCAGGTCTAGAGAGGGCTGTTGGGCCTCGATAACCCCTGCTTCGTATGAGGAGAGCTCCGCGCCAGCTTTCGAGGCTGGCAAGAGTGACCCGCTCTTCAATTCCGCTTTTTCGAATCTCCTCGATGGTCGAATCAACCAATCTTACTTGAGATTCAAAGGGACTTTCCCTGTCGAACTTTACATCCAAGGAAATATCGACGGAGCGAAACGCCAAAAGAAAATCTCGGAGAGTCGGTACATCGATTTTCCACTCTTGAACCTCTGAAAAATTGATTTCGGCAAGGCGTCTGCTGTCGCCAGCGATTCTTGCCCCTGTTAAGTCATGGTGAACGACAATTGTGCCATCGCGGAGTTGGACCACATCGCCTTCTATTGACGCTCCTGCGGCCACGGCCTTTTCTCCAGTAGCGATTTGGTTTTCCTTTTCAGCGACACCGCCTGCACCGGTTCGGTGAGCGATGATTCGTCTCTTTGGGGAGGTTAACGACTTCTTCTTGGACTCTGGCGCTTGCAACAGCAAACCTAGCGTGCCGAGGCGGGTTCGTAGCCATTTCTCTGTACGCCTGGGCCCAAGTTTAGTTTGGACGTAATTGGGAATACTTGTCGTCATGGAAAGACTGTAAGAGCTAGGACGTCGTTACTGCTCGGGGAGTTGAAAACAAACTGCAAATACATACAACGGGTGTTTGCAATGTCAGTAGGAAAGATTAGTTGCAAGAAGAGATTCCGCCATTGTTACGTCGATACCTTTGCGCTTCGCGTAATCTTCAATTTGATCGCGACCAAGGCGGCCCACTGCAAAGTATGAAGAATCGGGATGAGCGAAATAGATGCCGCTAACTGATGCCGTTGGCAACATCGCGAAACCTTCGCTTAGTGTCATTCCGGTCCGATTGGTAGCGTCTAGCAATTTGAAGAGTTTAGTTTTTTCGCTGTGGTCTGGGCAGGCCGGGTAGCCAAATGCAGGCCGGATACCCTGGTATTTTTCCGCGTGCATTTCTTCGATGGACAATTTTTCGATAACTCCAAATGTTTTTCTCGCATCCGCGTGGGTCTTTTCTGCATAGGCCTCCGCTAGGCGGTCCGCTATAGCTTTCACCATGATGGCGTTGTAGTCATCATGGTCCGCTTCGTATTTGGCCACGAGCGCATCCGTGCCTATTCCCGCTGTTACTGCGAAGGCCCCAAGGTAACCTCGGCCGTTATCATCCACCGAAGGTAGGAAATCGGATAAACAAAGAGCAGTTTTGCGATCTTCTTGCTGTCTAAGCATGTGAAAACGAGAAAACTCGTGGGTTTCATCTTTAGGATTGAAAACGACGATATCGTCGCCATCCGACGCCGCAGGGAAAAAACCAAAGACACCTTTTGCGCTCAAGCTCTTGTTAGTAACGATATCTTCAAGAATGCGTTTTCCGTCGCGGAGGAGTTCTTGCGCTTTCTCTCCATATTTCTCGCTTTCCAGAATCTTCGGGTATCGCCCTTTTAACTCCCATGCGTGGAAAAATGGGCTCCAGTCTATATATGGAACAAGATCTTCGAGGTTTGTTTCAATGGAGCGTAGCCCGGTAAAATTGGGTTGATGTACGGGTTTTTCCCAATTTAATTTCTGTCGGCGCGCCCGTGCTTCTTCTAGTGAGAGAAGAGGACGTTCCATGTGATGCCGGTGGAACGCGTCTCGTATGCTCTTTTGCTTCTCTTTAGTTTTTGCGACGAATTCTTTGTTCTTATCTCCCAGTAAATTGCTCATGACTCCCACCGCCAAGGATGCATCGGGGACGTGTACCGTCGTGCAGCCATAGGCCGGGGCAATTTTCACGGAGGTATGTTTGTTACTTGTGGTGGCGCCACCGATGAGAAGAGGGATTTTCATTCCGGTTCGCTCCATCTCCTGAGCAACCTGTATCATCTCCGCCAGAGAAGGCGTTATTAGTCCAGAGAGCCCGATAGCATCTGCGCTTATTTCTTTTGCCTTCTCTAGGATCTTTTGTGCCGGGACCATGACACCTAGGTCCTCAACCTCGTAGCTATTGCAGCGCAGAACAACGCCGACGATATTCTTGCCGATGTCATGAACGTCACCTTTTACCGTAGCCATGACGATCTTACCTTTGCCAGTGGTGATCCCTTTCCTGCGCTTCTCTTCATCCATGAGAGGCTCAAGAATGGCGACCGCTTTTTTCATGACCCGGGCGCTTTTTACGACTTGAGGCAAAAACATTTTACCCTCTCCGAAGAGTCCGCCGACTACGTTCATGCCGTCCATCAACGGACCCTCAATGATGTCTAGGGGCGCGTCGTATACCGTTAAAGCTTCGGCGGTGTCTTCATCAACGAATTCCGTAACGCCCTTGAGGAGCGCGTGTTCGAAGCGTTTAGCGAGCGGAAGGCTCCGCCATTCAAGTGCAGCCTTCGGGTCTTTTGCTTCTGCCTGGTACGAAGTGCCGAAATCGATAAGTCTCTCTGTGGCGTCGGGGCGTCGATTGAAAAGAACATCCTCGACTCTTTCTAGAAGGTCCTTTGGGATCTGTTCATACACTTCAAGTTGTCCGGCATTGACAATGCCCATGTCGAGCCCCGCTTTAATTGCGTGGTAAAGGAAAGCAGAGTGCATGGCTTCGCGTATCGCGTTGTTCCCCCGAAAGGAAAATGAGATGTTGCTTACACCACCGCTCACACTGCAGTCGGGGAAGAGCTCTTTTATTTGTCGAGTCGCTTCGATAAAAGAAATAGCGTATTCGTTGTGTTCTTCGATTCCTGTTCCAACCGTCAGAATATTAGGGTCAAAGATAATGTCTGACGCTGGGAAACCAATTTGGCTCGTTAGAATATTGTGGGTTCGCTTGGCGATCTTAACTCGCTGCTCGACGCTGGTTGCTTGCCCAGTTTCGTCGAAACCCATGACCACGACGGCTGCGCCATACCGACGTATGATCGTCGCTTGTCTTATGAATTCTTCTTCGCCTTCTTTTAAGGAGATAGAATTCGCAACCCCTTTGCCCTGAAGACAGCGTAGGCCGGCTTCGAGAACTGAGAAATCCGAAGAATCGACCATGATGGGGATGCGTGCGATGTCGGGTTCTGCCGCCAACAAATTGAGGAAGCGCGTCATTGCTGCGGCACCGTCCAGCATGCCGTCGTCCATACAGACGTCGAGTATATTTGCGCCCCCTTCGACCTGGTTGCGTGCAACTTCTAGCGCTTCGTCAAATTTCTCCTCGAGAATGAGCCGGCGAAACTTCCGAGACCCCGTGACATTTGTCCGTTCGCCAACCAGGGTGAAGTTGGAATCCGTTGTGATGGAAAAAGGCTCCATCCCTGATAACTCAAGATTTCCGTTTGGCGGGGACGGTTGTCTTGGTTCGCTCTGTTTAAGCGCCTGTGCAATTGCTTCTATGTGTTCGGGGCGAGTGCCACAACAACCGCCTGCGAGGTTTAGCCAACCATTGCTGGCAAAGTCGTGCATTTTCTCTGCCATTGATTCAGGGGACTCATCGTATTCACCGAACTCATTGGGAAGACCTGCATTTGGAAAACAGACGATTGGGATCGTTGCGATAGCAGCAAGGTCTTTAAGGTAGGGGCGCATTTCGTCCGCCCCGAGAGCGCAGTTGATTCCTACCGCCGCTAGGTTTGCGTGAGAAACGGAGTGATAAAAAGCTTCAATCGTTTGGCCGGAAAGAGTACGGCCACTTTTATCGGCGATAGTGCCGGAGGCGATGATGGGAACCCTGGCTGCCGTTTCAAACGCGCGCTCTGCAGCGAATAAGGCCGCTTTCATATTCAGCGTATCGAAAGAGGTTTCAATAAAGAGCGAGTCGACGCCCCCTTTGAGCAATGCAGAAATCTGCTCGAAGTACGCAGTCGACATCTCCTCAAACATCACATCCCGATATCCAGGGTCTTCAACCTTCGGTGAAAGAGAGGTCGTCTTATTGGTTGGACCTACCGAACCCGCGACCCAGATAGGTCGTTCCTCTTCCTTTGCAACGTTTGTGGCTGTGGTCTTTGCAAGCTGGGCTGCTGCAATATTTATTTCTTCGGTAAGGTCTTCGAGCCCGTAATCAGCCAGAGCGAACCGATTGGCATTAAAGGTGTTGGTCTCGATTAACTCAGCCCCAGCATCTAGAAAAGCACGGTGTATGGTCGAAATTTTCTCGGGTTGCGTGAGACATAGAAGATCATTACAGCCCTGAAGCGGACTAGGATGGCTGGAAAATCGGTCGTTTCCACGGAAGTCCGCCTCACTAAGCTCCAGGCGTTGGATCATTGTTCCCATGGCCCCATCTAGAATCACGATGCGATTGCTTAGCGCCAGCTCAAGGGGCGAAGGGCTATTTTGATTCGGTGTCACGATCTAGTGCCTTTTTGGTCTCATCTTCATATAGGATCGGCCTACCTATGTCGAATCCCAGCAATAGCAAGGATACTTGTGCGTATAACTCGGTCGTCGAACTAGTCGGTAACACCCCTATGGTTCGCCTGTCTCGCTTGGGACGGGATTTGCCATGTGAGCTGTTAGCGAAATGCGAGTTCATGAACCCGGGTGGGTCGGTGAAGGATCGAATTGGCGTGAGGATGGTGATGGATGCGGAAAAATCAGGCCGCATCAAGCCTGGCGACACGCTTATCGAGCCAACCTCTGGGAATACGGGAATCGGTATGGCAATTGCCGCCGCCGTCCGCGGTTACCGGATGATAATTACCATGCCGGAGAAAATGAGTCGCGAGAAGCAAGTTGTACTCGAGGCTCTCGGCGCTGAGATTATTCGAACGCCAACGGAAGCTGCATGGGATGCACCGGAGAGTCATATTGGGGTAGCTAAACGCTTGAACGAGATCATGCCGAATTCGCACATTCTCGACCAGTATGGCAACCAGAGTAACCCGCTTGCCCACGAAGAAAATACCGGCAAAGAAATTCTCGACCAATGTGGAGGCCGGTTAGACGCGGTTGTGGTGAGTGCTGGAACCGGCGGTACGATTACCGGTATTGCTCGGGCCTTGAAAAAGAAGCTGCCCAATATTGATGTGATAGGCGTAGATCCCGAAGGATCTATTCTCGCAGGTCCAAGCGAGGTGAAAAGCTATAAAGTTGAGGGGATTGGTTATGACTTCATTCCAGATGTTTTGGACCGAAGTTTGGTAACTCGTTGGGTCAAAACCAACGACCATAATTCTTTCAGAACGGCCCGACAGCTCATCCGCCAAGAGGGCTTACTTGTAGGAGGTTCCAGCGGAAGCGCCGTTTGGGCAGCTCTAGAGGTTGGCAAAACCATGCCTAAAGGCTCTCGGATGGTTGTCATTTTGCCGGACTCGGTTCGCAACTATATGACCAAATTCGTTGATGATACTTGGATGCGGCAACATGGCTTCTCGGCTTCAGCCGATTGGGAGGCTGGCACGATTGCGGACATCGTTCGGGCGATGCCAGAACGCAAGGTAATTTGTGCGACCGTCTCCGAGACCCTGTCTACCGTTGTTGAAAAATTCAAAGAATTTGGGATTTCCCAAATACCGGTTCTAGATAAGGGAAAACTGACAGGTATTTTGACAGAATCGGACGTTCTTCAAAAATTGGTTAGTAGAAAAGCAAAGGAGTCTACAACCGTTGCTGAGGTTATGGTTCGTCGTGTTTCGACTGTTCATATGCACGCGCCATCCAGCGAACTTCCACGGATTTTTGAGCGCGGGGAAGTTGCAATTGTGATCAATGAGGCGGACGAGGTCATCTCCATTGTGACCAAGCTGGACCTCATCGAAGTACTGGCCAAGAACGTGGCCAATGAGCTTCCAGCCTAACTCGCGGCATCCCAATCTGGGTGTGCAGTCACCAAGCTCCTGGTTAGCCAGGAGTTTGGGCCTTTTGGGGTGGCCAAGTGCCCGTGTCTTTTAGGGAGCTACTTTTACCTACAAGTGGGGTCAGTCGTGGAAGAAATCGAGGCGAACGGGTAGATAGTCCCAGTTGCCGACTCTTGGGCCCGAGCTAACCTAAATAGGGTTGGTGGAGTTTCGTGGGTAGGTACAAAGTAAGCAGAAGGCTCGCTCGAGGAGGCATGGCGGAGGTCTTTCTCGGCATGCAAGAAGGCGTCGGGGGCTTCGAAAAGCTGGTTGTCATCAAGCGAATCTTTGAGGACTTTGGCAACAACGAAGACTTCGTAGCCATGTTCTTGGACGAGGCCCGTTTAGCGGCGAGTGTTCAGCATCACAACGTCGTCCAGGTGATCGATATTGGAAAAGACCCTGAAGGTTACTTCATGGTCATGGAATATCTGGCGGGTGAGAGTTGCGCTTTTCTCTTTGATTCTTTGCAAGAACAAAACTCTGTTGTCCCTCCACACATCGCTTGTCGAATAGGAGCCGATATCGCCACGGGGCTCCATCGGGCTCACACGGCAACTGATGCCGCGGGCAAACCACAACCTCTAGTCCATCGAGATGTTACACCGAGTAACCTAATTGTTTGTTTTGACGGTACGGTAAAAATCGTCGACTTTGGAGTCGCCAAAGCCACGCTTGCTGACGGCAGAACCCAGGCGGGTTCTCTCAAGGGCAAAATGTCTTATCTCGCGCCTGAACAAGTGGAGGACCTTCATGTTGATGGTCGTGCCGATGTCTTTCAGCTTGGTATTTGTCTACATGAAATGCTGACAGGCCAACGGCTTTTCTCAGGCGGCAGCGACCACGACAAAATGTTAGCGGTGCTTGAAAAGCCAATCCCTGCACCAAGTAATCTCGCAAGAGGCATTCCTCTCGAACTCGACAATGTAGTGATGGCGGCTCTTGAGCGAAATCCTGATAAAAGGTTCCAGAGTGCGGATGAGTTCCGCCATCGTTTGGAGGGAGCCCTCTCGGTGATGGGTGAGAAAGTCTCGCCTCGCGAACTTGGTTTCTGGATGAAAAATACATTTGCAGCACGTTTTTCCGAGCGAACGCAATTAGAGCGAGAATGTGTCGCCGAAATGCGTAACGGTCATGGAAAAAGAGCAGGAAGTGTGGTGACCCCATTTCCCGAAAGCCAGCTAGAGAGTTCGGCCTCGAAGAGTAATAACTGGGCAAACAAGCCGTTTAGCGGAATGCCACCAGCGCGTCGTCAAATTGCAGAGTCGTACCATCGGAGCTACTCGAGAAGTTCACGAAACAATGCGACCTTCTCACGGGATCATGGTGTACTTCTTGCTCTTGTCCTTTTTACTTGTCTAAGTGCTGTTGCGGGTGGGCTTTGGTATCTAGCTCGGGTTACTCCACATCAAAGAGCGCAAGTGGTGGCAGAAACACAAACACCCAAACCAACGCAAGAGTTGAAAGAGATACGACTGGGTAACGAGCTGCTTCCTAAAGCATCTCGAGCACGTGTTGAGACTGAACCAGCAAGAAGAGTCACTCGCAAAATCAGATCGCGGGAACGGCAGCAGACACGCAATAGACGCTAACTACTATTTGAGCTTGGCCATGAGTTGCGTTGCGGCTGGTAGGTTTGGATCGCAATTAAGGGCCTCTTTGAGGTGCCATCTCGCTGATTCTGCATCGCCAGACGCAACGCAGAGCAAACCCAAGGCAACAAGGGCTTGTGGCCATACACGTCTTCCCATCAAAGCTAGCTCAGCGATTTGTCTCTCGCGAACAGCAATTTCGTTTCTGTCACCTCCACGTGTGACATCTGCTCGGTAACGCGCCCAAGCCAATGACGTTTCGTACACAGGGTGAGAAGGGTGAAAACGCGCGGCAGCTGCCATGTGAGACACCGCCTCAAATACTTCGCCCGCTAAAAGCGCTCTCTGTCCTTTGGTGTACGCAACGCTAGCTGCTTCGCTATCGTGTTTTCTAGCCCAACTGTCACCGGAAATACCTTGCTGCTTGGTCAAAGCAATGGCGTATTGAGCACGACTGTTTAGATCGCGTAGAACTCCATAGGCTTTCTCAATGGTCTCGATCGTTGGGTCTACGTGGGAATTGAAAGCACCCAAGTCCATACTCTTGAGAAGTTTGGGGGAGTAACGAACCGAAAGACTGCGTATGGCTTGCTGAAGCTCTTCTTCGGGAGCAGAGGGAGCGGTTTCGAGAACGTCAAAGAGTGTTCCGGTCTGTAATCTTACTGCGCGTGCACGTAAGTGTTTACGCATTTCGAAAATGGCACGGCATTGCGGAGAAAGATGTGGGTTTGGCTCTGACGTCAGTGTGAGAGCTCCCACGGAAGTAAGCGCCCATATCAATCGAGCGGCTGCAGTTGGATCGGCTCCACGGTCAACCGTCCATTTTACCGTGGTGCAACCGTCTATCAACTTGAGAAGTTCAATCTCTGGAACTTGTAAAGCTCGGTGTTCGCGCAGTTGGTCGATTTTTTCGGTCTTCACTACGTAGTCGAGCATGTGCCAGCGCAATGCTTCTCGAACCACAGAAAGATCGGCCTCGCGGGCCGCAGTGACGATCCTTAGCATGTCGCTTTCTCCGCGATCCCCAGGTGGTATTCGGAGGGCGCCGAGAGCGTAGTCCGTAGTCATTTTTGATGCGAAACGGAGCGCTATGCTCTTCTCTGCTGCAGAGACGAATGCGTCTGTGTCGGAAGAGGCGTCGAGGTAGTCGATACGAAATTTTCCTGCTTCGGAGTTGCTGACATCCGAGCCAACTAGAAGTAGAGCTGGCGGAGCGTCGGTGCTTCTAAGCTCGGCTACCAGCGGGCCAAGGGGTCTATCGACGCTCTCTGTGAACACAATCAAGTCAGCAGTACTCGATTTGGGAGTTCCGGTTTTTGGTGCACTTTGATCCCATTGGACGTGATGACCCGCCGCCTCGAGCGCTTCTTGCACCCGAACCGCTAGTCCTACATCCCCGAACGCCAAAAGAACTTCAGCCAACTCTTAAAAGTTACCAGATTAGGATGAATTACTGCGCAAATAAACGAGATAATCTTTGTGTGGGTAAAGTGTACTTCTGTGTCTTCGTTTTCGCACTGCTGAGTTGTTATCAGCAGGCAAAGGCGGAGACCATAGAGTCTCTTGGCGAGATTGAACGAGAAGTAGCTGATTTTGCACTGGCAAAATTGGACGTTGAAATGGAGCCAAACCCAAAAGGGAAACGGTTGCGAGCAATCCGCGTCGTGAACTTGCCAGTGTTCACGGAAGGCGCCGGATTCTTGGAGTGGTTCAACGTGTTCCATGTCACCACACGTGAATCGATAATTGCTCGAGAGGTTCTGCTTCGGCCGGGGGAGATCTGGAACGAAAAGATCATTGAGGAAACCAAGCGAGGGCTCAGCGATCCCGTTTTCACTTCGGCGGTCGTAGTTCTTCCAATAAAAGTAGAAGGAGATGAGGGGCTGGTAGACCTCTTGGTGGGAACACGCGATGTATGGAGCCTTCGAGTCAGCTGGAATCTTGAATTTCAAGGAAGCCAACTTACGCTTTTGCAGCTCGCGCCCTCAGAATTGAATCTTTTGGGGCGACGTAAAGCAGCACAGCTGGTTTTCATTATGACCCAGGGAAATATCAACGTCGGGCCCACATACGAAGACAAGAATATTCTTGGGCGACGATTGCAAGGGTCGTTAGGTGCGCGCTTGATTTATTCTCGCGCCCGAGAACTAGAAGGTTCTACGAGTGCCATCGAGTTTGGGCGCCCTCTCTTTTCCCTCCGAACTAAATGGGGGTTTACGGCCAAAGCAAGTCACCTTTTCTCCACAGTTCGACAATTTCAGGGCACAGGACTACGCCCTTACGACAACCCGGATACACCCGAGGTGGAGGCCATTCCTTGGCAATATCGACAGAGAAACGCGGATGCGTCTCTAAATGTAACGCGTTCTTTCGGAACGTACTGGAAGCATAATCTAACCCTAGGCTATGGATATTCATTACGTCGGCAGTCTCTGGTTGACGGCTTTCCAAACGGTGGAATTCCGCAAGGCGGAGATGTTGAGGTTGCACGAGAAGCTTTTACAAGAGACGCGTTGCCACGGTCGGAAAGGTCATCGGGGTTTAATTTCTCTTACAACTTTTTTGAGGCTGACTTCAAGATTTACCGAGATTTGAGCAGCTTTTCCCTTGCCGAGAATTTTCGAGCTGGCCCCTTTGCAACCGTCTCCGCATCGATCGCGAACAAAATATTAGGATCGCAGCGAAACTTTGCACTTGGATCAGTTTTAGGTGGGTGGCGTTTCGATATTAAGGGCGACGGGTTCTTGCGCGTTGCTTTTGAAGCATCTACTCGCCTACAGAGCGGTGAATTTATCGATAACTCCCTAATTGCCTCAACAAATTTGGCGCTACCACACTTTTGGATTCTTCGTCCAAATTTGAGGCTTTCGGCAGGAGGACGATTTAAGGAGCAGGCAAACAGGTTATTTGCCATTGGAGGCGATTCTGGTTTGCGCGGGTTTCAGATCGGAGAATTCGTTGGTCTTAAATCCTACACGGCAAATGTTGAGTTACGAACCTTGCCAATTACCTTGTGGCGGTGGCCTGTTGGAGCGACGGTTTTTTGGGATGGCGGTCACGCTGCAAACCGCGTGAGAGATCTAAGCTTGAGACATAACGTTGGGATTGGGTTCCGTGTGGTTTTTCCCGAGTTCCAGGCAGGGGCGTTTCGAGTTGATTGGGCTTTGCCGTTAAACGGAGGAAACGCAGGCCTGCCAGGTCGATTCTCTGCTGGTTTTGGTCAAGTCTTCTAGCGCCTGTCCGCTCCCGCGATGTCATTCATTTTTGGGCGCTTCGCGCTGGGATTTGGTAAGATGGGACGGGGATGGGGGTGTTGTTGCGCAGGATTGCAGTATTGGGAGTCTTCTGGTTAGGAATTTCAACTGGAAGCATGGCTTGGGGATCGCCAGAGATTGCAGACATTATTTCTCAAAATGAAGATTCTGTTGCAGTTGGCTGCCAGGGACTCGAGCGCGAGGAAAGAGAACGGCGTCAAAACCAAAAGGGTGAAAAATCACCGAAGCTTTCCCTTTGGGCCCGATCAAGCAAGCGGGTCATCACCAGCTACTCTGGGGCAAAGTTTTTTGTCTGGCAGCACATCGACTCCAATTTTACTTTACCCCTTCTAAGGAACAGTCAGCTTTATACGTTTTCGAAGAACGCTTGCGGTTACTTGGGCCAGCTGCAATCAAACAAGATACTCCGAGTCAAAAGATGGAGTGAGAAATTACTTCACATAGAGTGGATCGATCCAAAAACGAAGAAGTGGGTTCTCTCTTCGTATGATCTGTCTGAGTTAAAACTGCTAAACCACTCAGTCATTCACGACATTCTGCCTGGTTCTAGCGTTTCGCGCTCGTTTGGAGAAGATGGCGTGACGTATCGTTGGAGCGCTGGATCCGGGGTATTAGCTTCGACTTCTTGTAGTGAAGACGGGATTTGTATTTAGAGTTTAGCGGTATGGCTTATTTTGTTTCCAAAGCCAGGACGATACAGCTGCGTATTCCGCCTCGGAAAGACTCCCTGCATTCCCTTCCGGCATTTCAGATGAAATGTAATCGCGGAGATCGCTTTCTGACGAGTATCGGTCCAGAGCGCCCTCTCCAATGACAAACGGAAACCCATTGCCCTCGCCATTGTCGCCGTGGCAGACGGCACAAGATGCGGCGAAAACATCGGCACCAACCAAGAGATCGACTTGCGAAGAATCAGAGCTTTTGATGGCTTGGTTACCTCCACATCCTGATACAAAAAGAGCGAGAAATAGTGCGGGCGCGAGAGCTTTGAGCGTGATTAGGTGTGTTCTCATGAAGATTCGAATAGCCTAGAACATATGAGTTCCAACGGTCCAGAGCTTGCCTCCTCCATATTCTTCGCCATGTTTATCGTGGTCGTATCGGGGTGCGGAAAAAGCGACCCTAGGGAGGAAACAAGTAAAGGAAGCAAAGAGGTTACGACAACGCTATTTGATAGCGGGGTTGTGGTTCTGGATCGTATGGCTCAACTGGAGTCGGAAGCGGATGTGACCTGTTGGACTAGTTTTCGACAGCTTGACTGGTTCATTGCCGAGAAGGCGTACGGCGAATTTGCGACGTTAGCAAAAATTCGTTCCATGAAGGCAATGCTCACAGCCGTTTGGCGAAAAGCCGGGAAGGGGAAGGGGACTATAGATGCTGCAGATATTAAAGCTGCAGTGACTCTCCCTGAAGTTTCCTTAACCGCAGACCAAGAACAAAAACTCGGGGGCTTCGCCAATGGTATTGGTTTAAGAAATTACAGCGATTACCAGAAAACAGCGGAGCATTGGCGGTTGGTATTGGCGACAATACA
The DNA here is from genome assembly GCA_964410875.1 of uncultured Kofleriaceae bacterium. Classification (GTDB taxonomy): domain Bacteria; phylum Myxococcota_A; class Polyangia; order Haliangiales; family Haliangiaceae; genus CAYPIX01. The sequence goes on along the minus strand of CAYPIX010000006.1, from coordinate 54,854 downwards.
AGATCAGATTTACTCAGACAACGGAAGCCTGCCAGGATTTAGCGAAGAGGGCGTTGAAGAGTTCGCAAACGTAGCCACCTACCTTTCTTTGGCTTTGTTGAAGGAGTCGTCGCGGGTAGCCACGGAAAAGAAAAGCCCAACGGTACGTGGTGAGGATGTACAACGAGCTCATGAAAACCTATCCAAAAAACTCGGCCTAGGTAGTGGGCCTCGATCAGACCCCCGGAAAGGAACGAAATCCCTCTCCACATTGACAGCACTCACCAAGAAACTTGTGGAGGGAAAGGCGAAAGCACTACGTAAATTCAATAACGCTGGCGAGCTCGCTGCGGACCTCAACCAGATCAAGGTGGCGAAGCGTCCTATTACCGATTCAGCTGCTGTTGCAATGATGCGACAATTACAGTCTTTCGTAATTTTCCTCTCATCGGGCTTCACGCCGATGCGCGGCGATAATTTTCTTTCGGATGGGGCCTTTGAGAGCGCGAAGTTGGACCGCGTTTCGTACCTCTCAGAGGTACATGTTCAGAATGCAGTCATGCAGTTGTTTCCACATCACATAGAGAACAATGGTGATGTAGTCATTAAGTATGAGCCAAATCCGGGGCCAATTATGCGCGGCGGCGGATTCAATAAAGATGGAAGTAAGAAATTTAGGCCGTTTGAAGTTCGGATGCTTGATCACCAAATGAATGGGGTCCGAGACTCGGCAATACATTGGGAGGTCTTGCGTGTTGCTGGAAAGGATAAACCTTTCGCAATGGACCCCTTCGCCGCCGAGTATCTATCAGAAGTTGTTTCGATGATGGCAACATCTTGGTTGTTACGAGCAGACGAGATAGCGGAGAAACTAGGTAAAGACAAAATTGACGATGAAGTTCTTCGGCGTGTTCGCAATAATACCTACGTACTGGTCCCACCTCGGCAGGGAGACGTACCCGTTTGGTCGAAGGAAAAACAACAAGCCAAGAAAGTGCTCATGCGCGACTACGCTGAGCCTCTTTTCACGGACGTCAAAACAAAGTCAGGTTTGCGTTCAACGGTTGTTCCTTTGGAATCATTCCAGCTGCAAGACTTTATGGGAGCAGGTGTTGGTGTAGGAGACGTAAACGGTGACGGCTATGCGGATGTGTTTCTGGCGGGACACGGGAAAGGGAGATTCTACGAAAACCAGGGTAGTAAAAAGGGGGCGCGTTTTATCGAGTCATCGAAAAAATGGGGGCTTCCCGACCTCACTCAAACTCGCAGCGCTCTCTTTTTTGACTACGAAGGAGATGGTGACCTAGATCTTCTCGTCGTTCGCGACACGCCTCCGTCCTATTTGTTTGAGAATACAGGCTCATCTTTTTCAGACATTACCCAGGCATCAAAGATTCAGACAAGGAGAGGCGCGCATAGCGCAGCGATTCTTGATTTTGACGGTGATGGCGACCTAGATATTTACATTGGCTATTACGGCTCGGGTAAACACCATCTGAACCCTGTGAGAAACGTAAGGAATGTTCCGTCTATGGACGGTCGAAACGGTTCTCCAAACCAACTTTGGCAAAGGGGCTCTGATGGTAGCTACGCGGAAGTCGCAAAATCTGTCGGTGTCGCCGATGTTGGTTGGACCCTCGCCGTTGGCGTTTTCGATTCTGATTTGGATGGAGACGATGACCTTTATTTGGCCAATGATTTTGGCGCGAATCAGTTTTACGAGAATCGTGGAAAAGGAAAATTTGTTGAGACAACAGGAACTGCTGGTGTTGGCGATCGTGGGAGTGGGATGAACGTGGACGTGACTGATGTCAACGGCGATGGTCGTTGGGACTTTTACGTCACCAATATCGACATGTTCCATAAGAGCATTAAAGTCGTCTTTCCCGAGGACTCTTCCACGGTTTCACTGGATGAATCTTTGGTCCGCGGATTTCAGTATCTTTCCGGCAATAAACTTTATGTATCTAATCTCGATGACAGCAAATATCGCTCTGAAGAGCACAATCGTTTTGAACCGGGTGATCGCGGTTGGGGTTGGGATGCAGCTTTTATAGATGTCGACAATGACGGCGACGACGATATGTATCTAACCAACGGATGGGTTCCCCAGTCGTATGCTAGCGATCAGAAAAACCAACTGTTCATTAACGACGGAGGCCAGTTCTTTTTAACAAGTGGCCGTGCACCAGAGTCTTTCGCCGGAAACAGCCGTAGTATTGGGCTCGCGGATTTTGACAGAGATGGTGCTGTGGATCTTCTTGTGGCAAACTTTCAAGAGCCCTCCAGACTGTTGATAAATAGGGGAAAGAAAAATAAATGGCTGCGTCTTCGGTTACAGGGGACTAAACAGAACCCATTTGCTGTAGGGGCGCGGATCACGGTCAAAGCCGGCGATGCTTCTGTGCTCCGGCAACGACAAATTGGGCGCGGATATTTGGGGCAGGCGGAGGCTCCAATCACCATAGGACTGGGCAAATCTACTCAAGCGGATGTTGAGGTCACCTGGCCGGGTGGTGCTACTTCGAGACACGAAGGCTTGTCGGCAGGTACTGAACATCGTCTAACACATCCGTAATTGCCTGAATCCTGGGAAAGTTCCTCCTGGTCGGGGTTTCGTTTTCGCGTTAAACCTCGCTCATGCGGAGATTTGCTTTAGTCGCGGTTTGGTTGGTGGCGTGTGGGGAACCTGAGATTAATGGGCAACACGTGCGTCCTGGGGCGTTCGGCAAAGCTGACGGTTTCTGCGAAAAAGGCCAATTACCGGCTGCCTGGAATAGCGGGGTTGATTGCGCGACCGAGCCGGAGTTACAGGTCCACGAGTACAATGAGGACACCTTCATCTTACGGCAATCAATTTGTACGAATTTCGAGGCGCCCTTTATCTATTTGCTGTTCGGCAAGAACTCAGCGTTGTTGCTAGACACGGGTACAGGAAATATTGATCTCCGAAGCAAAGTGGATGAGTTAATTGACGAGTGGCAGAACGAGAATGGGAGCGGGAATCTGTCTCTTACGGTTCTGAACTCACACAATCATGGTGACCACACGGCGGGAAACAGCCAGTTTGTTGATCGCCCCAACACGACAGTGGTAGGAGCAAAAGAGAGCAAAGTTAAAGAGTTCTTTGGGTTCACTGCTTGGCCCGATGGAGTCGCTAAACTGGAGCTAGGGGAGCGGGCTCTTTCCGTACTTCCTATTCCTGGCCATCAGGGATCGGATATTGCCGTCTATGATCCTTCTACCGGGATCTTCCTCACGGGCGATACCGTGTTGCCGGGGCGGCTCTTTATTCGCGAAAACGCCACCTACAAAGCCAGCATCAAAAGGCTTCTCGATTTTGTGTCCAAGGATGACAAATCGGTTTGTCAGGTTCTTGGTGCTCACATCGAGATGAAGAAGGACACTCCCGGTGAGGCCTTTGATTTTGGAACAAGTTCTCACCCCAACGAACACCACCTAGAATTGTCCTTTTCCCATTTGATTGAGCTTGATAACGCCCTCGAAAAGATGGGCACCGATATCGTTCAAGAAGCTCACGATGATTTCATCATCTTCCCGCTGTGAGCGCTGTTCACGATCCTTTGCATTAAACTGTCGCACTCGGTTTAGGGAGGGGGAAGTTCATGATACTTTTCTTGGGGTAAACGCGGACTTACACGGAGAAAATCGACGATGGCTACATCGGATAAACGCAAGCAGAGCCTCTACTTTCCTGAAGAAATGCTCGATGAAATTAAACGTGAAGCAGAAAGACAAGACAGGTCTCTGTCTTGGATCGTTCAAAAGGCGTGGAATATCGCCAAGACCGATATCTCACGTTATCCAAGCGTCAACGACGACATGGGAAATTAAGTCCGTCGGCTAATTTCGCCGGGGGGCTTCCTCATTTCAAAGTTTCAAAGTAATTCGTTCAGCCAAGCCCGATGTTCTTTGAACCGTGCGCTTTGCTGCTGCTTTGAGTAACGACGGGTCCCCGATGACGGAGACTGTTTGTCTCGCTCGGGTAACGGCCGTGTAGACAAGTTCTCTTGTCATTAGAGGTATGTCTTGGTTTGGTAGCACCAGAGTGATCTGCTCATACTCCGAGCCTTGACTCTGATGAACTGTCAGTGCGAAAGCGAGAGAGATATTGTTGTGGATGCTCTCGAGCGGGAATACTTGAGCAGCGACGTCGGAACCAAACACGACAGAGAGTCCTGTCCTAGAAGTGGTTTCGAGAACGATTCCTTGGTCACCGTTGTACAAACCGCGGTGGTAGTCATTTCTGAGAACTATGACGGGATCACCGTGTCGGAAGTTGGTGTCGTTGCTTTCGTGTAGAGCTTGTTGGCATTTTGCGTTGATGCCCGCTGCCCCGCGTTGTCCGTTCCTCGTTACGCACAGAAACTTTGAGCGTGACTGATTCTCAGAGAGCTTGGAAAACCTATCGAAGGAGCTATCACTTAACGTTTCGCCGGTTACGTCAAAAGGGTGAAGAAGGAGGGACTTGGAAAGCGCTCTCTGTGCCAAGCTTTTTGCTACCACAACGGAGTCAACATCGGGCCCTTGAAAAAAAGGCGGATTCGTCAACAGTTGACAGCTACCTGCGGCTATTTCATTTGTCGCATGTTGCAAGAGTGCGCCGCTTTTCTCTCCTGTTTGAATTCTGAAATTCTTTGACAGTCTTGTCGTGGGTATAGACGCAACATTTATCAACTCTCGGAACACAGAGCCCACGTAAACGGATGGTAATTGGTCAGCATCGCCAAGCAGTACTAGGGTCGCGCTAGGTGGCATGGCTTCCAAGAGCGATTTCATGATTTCCATCCCAACCATGGACGCTTCGTCGACGATTACGAGTTGGAATGGGACCGGGTTAGCTTTGTTGTGTCGAAATTGTTGAGTTCGCGAATGGTAACGAAGAAGTCGGTGTACCGTTTTCGTTTCAGGTGAATTGGCGCTGTCCTGAAGCGCATCCTGCAAACGGCTCGCAGCTTTCCCCGTTGGGGCAGCTAAGACGATGTTCTCTGTCGGAGTACCGCTCTTGATAGCGGTATTAACCAATGCAGATACGATCGAGGTTTTCCCGGTTCCCGGGCCGCCGGTTACGAGTGACAGCGGTGTTGAAAGCGCCGTTGCCACCGCGGATTTTTGTTCTTCTGACAATCTACCGGTTGGTTCTGTAATTGTAGTGTTTGGAATCAGTTCTAGGCGTAAACGAGCGCTGATAGCCGAAGCGAGAGCTACTTCAATGGAATGATGTCGGTGCGTGTACAACTTCCCTTGGTCCAAAATAAGAGGCCGGTAGTCTCCAGGGCGCCCGAAAATCGGGCTAAGAGACTCTTCGTGGACAAGCTTCTTTACTGCTCGCAGTCGCCCTTGCTTCTCGCGAGAAGTAGGAGAGTCGAAAAACGACGACAGTTGTTTTCCCAATGGTCCATTAACGCCGCCCTCTAAAGACAGGCAGGTTGAACCTTGCCGCATGGACGAGAACGTCGCCAGGACCAACAGCGCCAGTGTTCTTTTCTCTTCGTTGCCAAGCGTCCACGCAAGGCGAAGAATCTCTTCGGCAAGCGTAAAGCTATCATTGTCGAGCTCATGGGAAAGAGCACCAGAAAAAATATCGCCGAGGTAGGGGATATCTTTGTCGAGGCCTTCGAAGGCCAGTTTCGATCGAACGGTTCCCCTCGTGGTTAGTCTCATGATGCGGCCTTGCTGCTAGATGATAGGCCCTTGCTACACCAAATACTGGGGCCTCTCAGATAGACGTATAGGAGCCCACCGAAATGATCAAACCAGTCTTCTCCGTACTGTTTCTCTAATATTCTTTTTAGAGATTCTGAGTAAAGATCGACCTGCACATTGTAGTGTTCCGCGACATGGGCAGAGAGCGTTTCTGCGTTGTAGTTGGGAAGCAAGTCGCTTTTCCAATCGACAATATACTGTTTGTTTTCAATTTCGATTAGGGCGTCAAGGTAACCAGTCACGTAAGTAAGTCTTGTCGCGTCGGAGTCAGGGTAGAGGAATTCCACTTCTCTGCTAATTTGTTGGCAGGATGCCAAGGGAGCTAGCCCTCCTTCTATGGGTAAAAGGGGCTTAGTTAAGCAGTCGAACACCATTTTTTTCGCAGGCTTTATGCTCTCTGTCGTTCGATCGTATCTTTGGGCTGCTGTTGAAAACAGTTCCTCGGTTGCGGATAGAGTGCTCCACTCCTCAAAAGAAAGAGAAAACGTGTCGAGGCTGATGTGCTCGAGAACGTGGTGCAAGAAGAGACCGGTCTCTCGCCCGCCCGGCAGCCCGTTGGTTTCAAGCTCCTCAGTCTTTTCGACCGAGTTTTGCGTGAACCGTTTCATCTTCGAGTACGAAGTCTGAATGGCTCCACGTCTTTCTTTAATCCGGCTAACAACACTCTCTGCGACCTGCGGGACGCTCGGACTGAAGCCAAAAAGCGGTTTAGTCTTATTTGGTTGCTGCTCTTTAGTCGTATAGGTTTTCTTGATGCAGAGTTTGGCTCGCTCTAGCAATGGTGGGATTTGCTCGTTAAATTTGGAATAGCAGCCAGTAAAGGCAGGTTTTTCATTTGGCTGAAAAGGTAGGTAAAGCTTGGCTACTGCCCGGGTAGCTGCAACGTACATGAGGCGTGCGTCTTCGTGCTGCTGTTCCAATAGAGCTTTAACCTCAACCTGTTTTCCACCAGAACGGCCAATTCGTACGACTCGCTTTCCCTCCGTTCTATAGGTTTGAACAGAAGTGGATCGCGTTGGGAAGGCTGAGAACCCGCCATAAAGAAAAACAAAGGGAGCCTCGAGCCCTTTTGATTTGTGCATTGTCATGATTTGAACCGCCCCGGATTGGGCTTCTGCACGTTGGACATTTCGGTCTTCCATGTCCCAATCGGTAAACTTCTCGGTCCATCGCATAAGTAGCTTTGTTAGTTCAGAGAGCTCTATCTTTCCGCTGATGGTTACCTCTAATAGCAACTCAAAGAGGTGTTGATAGTTGACGAGGGCTCTGCGGTTGGAGTCGCAAAAGTCTTTTCGTGCGGAGATCTTCGAACGGCGAAGTACGTCAGAAAGCATTTTTTCGTACTCGTGTTCGCGTCCCAATCGGTTCCAGTAGAAAAAACAAGCGGCCATAGGGTGGTTGTCGCCGCCGTTCGCTATGTCTGACAATGATTCGAGGGGAACATCAAAAAAACCGGTTTGCCACGCACGGAGCCTTAAGGACGGATCTTCGGGGGTCGCGATGGCAAGAAGCAAATCGATCCAATCCAGTGCTTGTGGGGACTGGAAGAGTCCTTCTTGGTGGAAAAGCATACATGGTATCGAGTGTCGCCGAAGACAGTCGGCAACCTCATCGGCCTCTGCCGTTGTCCTTGTAAGGACGAAGATATCCTCGGGGCCAGTCTGTGTTTCTAGTCCGTCGACCGTGATCACAGGTTTGTTTTCGAGCAGGCAGGAGATCTCTTGGGCAATTTGTTCTCTGAGTTGCTCTTTTACAGCCTTAATGGTTCGGCATCCACTGGTCTCAAATAGTACCAAAGGGTGGGATTCCGGATACCTTTCCAACTTTTTTGAGGTCCCCGCTTGGACGGGTTGGTAGGTTGTGGATTCTCCAAAGAATGGTGTCTCGTCTTTTTCTTGGAAGAGGCAATTAAGCGCTTCAACCATCTCGGGTGTGGAACGGAAATTTGTATTCAAGCGAACGCGCGAAGCACCTGCTTGTTCCAATTCGGCTTGCGCATCTATATAGGTTTGAAAGTCTGCACCTCGGAATGAATAGATGGCCTGTTTCGGGTCTCCGACAACGGTAAGGCAGGCGCGGGGCGCCCCTACATAGATCTGGCGGAATATCTTCCATTGAACCGGATCTGTGTCTTGGAATTCGTCAATCAGAGCAAACGGATATTCGCTTCTCAGTTGGTTCGTGAGTTCTAAACCCTGCTCGCCAGAAAGAGCGGTCCAGGCAAGATCAAGCATGTCGCCAAAATCAAAGAGCCCGTTCGTGGACTTCCTGTCCTCAAGGATAACACTGACTATTGGTAAGCAAGTTTGCGCAATGACCGATTCGATTTGAGGGTTAGCCTTGTCTAACTCGGCAAGCACACAGCTAAGTGCAGAAGTCGAAGGAAGTCGATCTACTAAGAACGGAATATCTACCCCACTGAGTGCATGCAAAATTGCTGCATCGGACGATTGGGTGGATATCTCGGCGATGTTCTCGGTCAGCTTGTGGATTCTTTTCGCACAAGCTTTCCTCGTTCCAGTATGAAGTTCGAAAGCTGAAAGCAGGTCCATCTCGTCCTTGCCAACAAGTAATTCTTTGGCTTCTTCAATTGCTGTGACCAGGTTCTGCCTGCAGTAGATAGGGCGTATCTCGGCCTTCATCTGTGCACACCGAAAAAGAAGAAGTTCTAAATCTCCTACGGAGTTGCCACGATCAAGCCACAGAGAGAGAAGCTCACTAGAACTTGTATCAACGGCAATGCGTTCACGGAGAGCGACTAGAAACGCGTCTCCAAAGACTTGCCTGTCAGGGGCTTGGGACTGTTCGAGCAATCGGCCAGAAGCGAACGACGTCTGCTGGACCAGCCTTTGACAGAACCCGTGAATTGTCGAGATCGATGCTCTATCAAATTCGACTAGGGCCTTGTCCACTCGAGCCAGCGCAAGCTCATCTAGTAGCCAGTGTGGTGAATCAATCTCCGCTTCCTCGGCGTCTTGTGCCGCAACCTTCAGAAGGAATTCGCGTATCCGCCGTTTTAGCTCGGCAGTCGCTTTCTCCGTGAAAGTAACTAGGAGGATTTGGTCAATTGTGGCGGCGCCTCGGATAATAAGGTCCGCAACCCGCCGTTCCAAGAGGTAAGTTTTCCCTGTTCCTGCGGAAGCCTCGACTATGCAGTGTTGGTCCGTACCCATAGCAAGGACGGTGGGCAGCGTTGGAAACCGAAATTGTGAACGGGCGCTCATACGGCTTGAACCTCAAAGAAATCCTCGAAGCGCTCTGTCATGAATTTCTTACTTAGGTCTTCTTCAGGAGGAGACAAACTTGCGATGTTACGGATGGGACCCCAGAAACAAGAACCTCGTCCAGTGCTAACAAGCTTTCCTACTAGATCTACAAACCGTACGTCTGGTTTCTTATGCTTTTCGAAAATCGCTTCGCAGGGCATTAGGTAATTGTGGTCCCGAGATAAAAGATCGCACACTAAACGGTCAAGTCGAGTTTTGGCGGCATCTACAGAGAGACTGGGGAATGTCCGCTCCAAGATTTTCTCTTTACCAATTACAATGATTCTCCTTTGCGGAAAACCCGCTGCAGTCATCGCCAGACTTTCAACGTACCCTCTAATCAGATGTTTCTCCTTCGGCGCGTTGGTATGAAAGTAGACAAGAGCATCGTTGGTGACTAGGTCGACGGTTCCCAAGACTTCAGCGCCACTTGGCAACCGGATCGCTGGCAATAGTTTCGCATCTTCTAAGGCGCCACTGTTTTGGCCAAAGCAAACGGCGTCGTAGGGCCCCTCTGTCTCCGTTGTTACCTTTTCTTGCCAATAGGAGAGAATATCCTCATGGCGTCTGTGAGCGCTTTCTATGAAAAGCCCTGTTGGAATACGCCCAGTCATTTCAAGGTACCTGAGCTTACGCTTGTATTCTTCAGACAGAGACGTTTCGCTGTTTCGTACGTGGTTCTGGATAAGGGTTCTAAGTAAGGGCGTCTCGATCAGTGGACGAAAGGAAAAGTTTTCATCTTTTACAGTCGCGGTGTCTTCTTGGTTAGTTTCTCTAATGCCCATGACGTAGCTGGCCCAGGCCTGCAATGGACTTTCTAAGAAAGCGCGAAGAGTTCGAAGCGTGACTGCTTCGGTTTCGTTCTTTGGCGTCTTGTCGGGGGTTTGCTCGGCGGGTAAGCCTCTTGGCCAACTCAGCGTCTTGGTTAGGTCTTGGTTTTGATTGTTGAAAATCAAGTTTGCGAGTTCAAGACTCGATGGAATTGGGCTTTGGTGTTCCACACTCCAGTCCGTAAGTTGGTTGCGTAAGCCAACTCCTGGTGAGTCCGGTGTTTTGTGAGTTGATGTGTAGGAGCCCGGCAGGAACTGTGCGAGTTCAAAAATGGGAGCGCCCAAAGGGCTGGGTTCACCTGAGACAGGATCTCGCTCTTTGTAGGTGATAATGAACCGTTCACGACAACTAAGAAGGGCTTCACAAAAAGTATAACGATCGCGAAGCCGAGGGCTGTTGTCGACGCGGTTTGTCTCTCTAGGACGAACATCCAAGAATGAAACCCGATCACGGCTAGAAAATGCGTCTTCGTTGCAACCTAACAAGAAAACGATCTTGTTCGGTATTTGTCGGACTGACAGTAGGGGGGCCACATGAACACCACCTCCGGTAACATCCCCGTAGGTTGTCGAAAGTGGCAGGGTCGCAAGACGAGCAAACTCACGCGCTTGTCGGAAACCAATAACGTGCCCAGTACTGTCTTTAGCGATAGAAGCGAGAGCTTGCCGTATTCGTTCAATAGAGTTCTGCTCCCAGTCACTGGTAGCAGTGAGATACGTATTTACGAATGCGATAAATATTTCTGCCCAGCGAGCGGAATCCGCTTCCAGCGACCGAACCCATTTGGCATCTTCGATTAAGCTACGCGCGAGGATCGAAAATTGGGCAGCGCTCTCAATCTTATCTTCTGGGATCTCGAACGGTGCTATCGAGCGACCGCCAAAGTGAAGGAGTTTTTCGGTGTCACTGCGTTCTCCTGCCATAAATGCGCCGAGAGCAATCCGTTCAATACCTTGTTCCCAATGAAAAAGCTCTTTCCGTATGTAAGTACTTCGGTGGTCAGTTTGGTCGGCGCCATGAACGATTCCTAAACGGTCCGCCCATGAGACCCAATCTGTAGGTGACGCTTTGGGGAAACGCGAGATCAACGCCGGATGAGTCATCAGCCGAAGGAGCTCGGGTCTGCTAAAATCACCCAGAGGTAAGTCGAGAAGAAGCTCGAGAGCTTTAGCCAAAACGCTTCTACTTTCGAGCGGCACCTTCGAAAAGTAGTGGGGGATTTCTCGGTAGCTTCGGAACGCCGCGCTGATGTTGGCCTGGTATACCTCCGTGTCATGAGATGGCAACGCCACGACGATTTCGTCGAGAGTTAGCTCGGGGTTCTCGTCAAGACTGCGGAGAATTTCATCGGCGACAAAACGCGCCTCAGTTTGGGGGCCGTCACAGGCTACGATTTGAATTGAGTTGTCTTCCTGGCTAGTCTTCCTCACTTCAGGTTTTCGTTGCCGCTCGAGGAGAGAGTTTTGTGTGGCAGCGAGAGCATTTTCGGCATCGTTCGGTACGGAAAGCTCGTCGACGTCCCAGTTGGCTATTTGATTTAAGCTGCGAAACGAAAACTGGGCTGGGCTCGCCCAAAGCGAAAGCGGAAGAGATTCTTCTTCTTTGTGGGTAAGATCATCCCAGAACTCACGGCACGGATTTACGGAGAAAACAGTGACCTCGGAGTGTCTTGCAAAGTGATTTATGACTGCGAGTTCCGCTTGGGCAAAGAAGGGGAAGCCGAACAGCTTCAACTGTTCGGGCAAAGAAGGGGGCACAGTCTTGATAGCTCTAGAAAAGTAAGCCTCTATTTCTGGGTTCACCCTGAGTCGTCGCCAAACGTGTTTCTGCCATCTTTCAGTCGTGGTCTGGACCAAGCTCTCGTCTGACTCCCATTGTTGAAGCATATCTGGCGCGGAGAAAGCGTAGGCAGCGAACAACTCCGCGAGTTCTTTCGCTAGTTGAAATGCTCTAATAGGATCCCCTGGGGAGAGGTACTCTTGAACAGGGAGTAGGGCTTCATCCTTAACGGCCGTTGAGTCGAAGAGTTTAAGTAGATTTTCGATTAGGTATTGCTTCGAAAAACGGTTGTCTGGATAGGTGAGTTTCAGAAAATCGTGGAAGGTTTGGATTCCTGTCCCAGCAGCGATTCCGTGGCGCATCGCTAATTGACGCTTAAGGAAATGAGCCACTTCTGAGCCCGGGACGAGAACCACGGGCGGCGAAAACGGTGATGCACCTCGAAGCTCCTCACATACCGTTTCGGCAAGAATTTCTAGCCGATTGCTGTATTGAAGCTTAAGCACGTAGGGTTCCTAGCATAGCTACTGGGAATGACGTCTGGGTGGTTATTTTGCTCTTGCGTTTTCCCGGTTTGCGCGGGAAATCGAAGGGGTGTTAACGGTAGAAAACCTGTTCAATCGTCTCTGGAAAAGCTATGTGTCGATTACGCCTCAAGCACCAAAGATTGAGGCTTTGTTTCGGTCGCGGGGCGACCGGGTTGTGAATGACCACGTGGCGTTGCGTACTTTCGACAACGAGCTGGTTGGTCTTGACGTTCTGGACAAAGCTTTTCTCGAGATAGGATATGAACCGATATCTTCATACGAGTTTCCAGAGAAGAAGCTCTTCGCCTATCACTACGAGCACAAAGACAGAGTTGCCCCTAAAGTTTTCATTTCTGCACTGCGCGTGAACGAACTATCAAAACACGCCGCGCAAGCGATCGAAGGGTTGATAGGTCAAGTGGCACCAGCAGCAACCGTTGACCCCTTCTTTGTCGCTTCTGGACGCCCATGGGATCTTGACTTTGATACTTATAAAAGCCTTCTTGAGGAGAGCGAGTACGCTGCGTGGGTTGCTGCTTTCGGCTTCCGAGCGAATCATTTTACGGTTTCGGTCAATGAGCTCGATAGCATTTCGGCGCTTGGGGACTTGAACACCTTGTTGAAGGACAATGGGTATCCGCTCAATTCTTCCGGCGGAGAAATCAAAGGCGGGAAAGATGTTTTCTTGGCTCAGTCGTCGACGCTCGCGAGCAAAGTGTCTGTTGAATTTTCCGACCAGTCCGCAGAAATTCCATCCTGTTACTACGAGTTTGCAGAGCGGTTTCCCGGGCCTGACGGTTCGCTATTTCAAGGTTTCGTCGCCGGGTCGGCCGATAGAATTTTTGAAAGTACAAACAGTCACGGCTAAAATGGCATGCCTAACGGCCTTGCCGGCTCCGCATCGTTGATACTCGGACGCTTCGGTTTCTTTCTCGGCGTAGAATTTCGAATCTAACGCGTTGAGTCAGTAACGCTCGAGAGACTAAACGGCCGCGGTTAGGCTTGGGGTAAGTGGAACGCGCAAAGCGGCTACTCGACCTTGTGTCGTATATTGTGCGCCTGCGGATTATTGACTATTTAGGACCTCGAATTTTATAGGCACAGGAGTTGCTCTTGGGTTGATTCAACAATGGCCGTGCGTCAGCGAAAAATTCTTCCTCCCAAGCGTTCCGAATCTAAGGTTCGCATTGTGGCGAGTAGCGATCGCCCAGCGACCATGACGGCGCCAACACCCTTTGTGGAAATCGAGGCGTCTCCGTTCGCCGAGGAGAACGTGGAGTGGTTCGAGTCCGCTGACGCTTACACAAGAGCTTTGACCGCTGATTACATGGCCCGTGGCCGGGGCCGCCTTGTATTAGTAGGGGTTCTGCTCACGGCTGGTTTGGCCATGGGGGCCGGGCTGTTCTTATCGCTTTTCATTGCGTAGTTGGGACGTGACCGGGGGTCACGGATTTAGCGACTACGGGGTTTGACTCGTTTACCTTCGCACTTGTAGCTTCGCCCGCGATTGTGAAGGCCCATTTCATCGCGATAGGCGGAACGGGAATGACCGCACTTGCAGGTTTACTTCGGGCCAAAGGCCATGAAGTAAGGGGGTCGGACGGTGCCTTGTACCCCCCAACAAGTGATGTGTTGGCTGGTATGAAGACAGAAGTTTACGACGGCTTCGCCCCGTCAAACCTGGACTGGAATCCAGATGTCGTCGTGGTTGGGAATGTTTGTTCTGAAAGCCACCCCGAAGTACAGGCGGCGAAAGAGCGCGGCTTGCGCCTTGCCTCTATGCCTGAAACTCTGGCGAAGGAGCTGCTCACAGATAAGCAATCTTTCGTCGTTACCGGCACTCACGGAAAGACGACGACGTCATCTTTGCTCGCGCATATTTTGGTGGAGGCAAAGAGGGACCCCAGTTGGTTTGTTGGTGGCGTACCTGTTTCTGGTGGCTTCGGCTTCCATCTGGGTAAAGGAAACGAATTTGTAATAGAGGGCGACGAATACGACAGTGCCTTTTTCGACAAGGAATCCAAGTTCCTCCACTACCGTCCCAAAGCGGCCGTTCTCACTTCGGCTGAGCTCGACCACCTAGATATATTTGCCAACCTCGATGCAGTTTTGGCGGCGTTCCGGAAGTTCGTGGGCCTTATTCCGCCGGAAGGCTACCTCCTGGTGCAACAAGGTGAGACTGAGGTTGGAATTGCGAAGTCTGCGAATTGCACCGTTGAAACGTATGAGGTGCTCAAAGGCGATCAATCACCCACTTCCGATGGTGCTTCGTGGCAAGCAACAAAATTGGAGTACCTCCCCAATGGACGATCGCAATTTGAGATTTGGCACCATGGCGAGTTGTTTGGCAACTTCGAATCGGTATTAGGAGGAGACTACAACGCTGGAAACGTAGTGGCTGCTGTCGCGCTGGGCCACCGAGCAGGGGTTTCAGCAGCGGAGCTAGAGGAAGCCGTTTTTTCCTTTGCAGGCGTACGTCGGCGCCAAGAAATCCGAGGCGTCGCTCAGGGTGTTTTTGTTATTGACGATTATGCCCATCATCCCACGTCTGTCTGCCTCACTCTTCAGGGGCTGAGGCACAAATTTCCCGGGCGAAGGCTGATTGCGCTCTTCGAACCTCGCTCCGCTTCGTCTCGTAGGCGAGCGTTCGAGAACGACTATGCAGAGGCTTTGTCGAACGCGGATGTCGTCATAGTTGGTAAGCCATACGGAAGTGCAAAAGGCGACGACGTTTTCTTATCAAAAGAAGTAGCCGTCGCGGTCCACCAGAGCGGTGCGCGCGCCACAGCAATCGACAATATTGACGAGACTGTTAGCTACGTCAAAGACATGGCACGGCCAGGAGATGTCGTGGTCGTCATGAGCTCAGGCGCTTTCGGAGGAATACACGGAAAACTCCTGGTTGCACTTGGCGACGCTGTTACTCGCGCAACCGCGGCTGATGCGGAACAACTTCATGAACTTCTCAAAGCACTCGACCTCAAGTGGCAGAGTGTCGTCGACAATCCGGCCAATTTCTTGATTCTAAATAACGAAGACGGTTTCGCCGGCTGCGTCTGCTTAGAAGTTTTCCGAAGAGAAGCAGTATTGCGGTCTTTGGCGGTCAAGAAGGAATCTCGTGGGATTGGTTACGGTTGGCTTCTGGCAGATCGAGCAATTGATGTTGCTAAACGTCGCGGGGTTCGCCGAGTGTATATCGCCACAGAGTCCGCAAGCGACTTCTTTGCCGCTAAACTTGGTTTTCGGGTTGTGGACCAGTCAACGATTGCCGAACAAGTCCTTCAGTCGAAAGCGTTTCGTGATCGAAGTTCCAGTGAAGTCACAATGCGACTAGACCTTTGAGCGGAATTTGGCAAAGCGAGCTTTCCTTAGCTAGAGAGGCAGCGAAAGCTGCGGGAGGGTTGCTCGCGGGGGTTGTTCCACGTCTCGAAGATGCGAACACAAAATCGAACAAACACGACCTTGTTACCGAATGGGACCTTCGGCTGGAGTCGGAAATCCGTGAGGCTTTGGCCTCCTCTGGGATTCCAGTATTAGGGGAGGAACAGGGACTTTCCGATCAAGAGAAACAAGATTCGCGCTGGCTCGTTGACCCTATTGATGGAACCGTCAATTTTGCTCATGGGTTGCCATTCTTTGCGGTGTCCATCGCGCTTGAGCATCACAAGACTCCGGTTGTTGCCGTCACTCTTGCTCCGGCTCTTGGTTGGGAGTTCTACGCTAGCAAAGGCGGCGGCGCCTTCTTCGGTAGCGAGCGGATGGCTGTTAGTCAGGTTTCAACCGTCTCCGAGTCGATGTTGGCCAGTGGTTTCCCATACGATCGGGCTGAGACTCGGCACAATTTTGCGGAATGGGAGAGGTTTCAATGTGCGGCCTCGGCTTGTAGGCGGGTTGGCGCAGCTTCATTGGATTTAGCTATGGTGGCGCGGGGTTGGTTCGACGGTTATTGGGAATCTAGGCTCTCGCCTTGGGACGTCTCAGCGGGCGCACTCCTGGTGACGGAGGCGGGTGGTCGAGTTTCAAGTCTTTCTGGGTCGGACTTTTGCAGCGATACCGGAGAAGCGGTAGCCTCGAACGGTCTAATCCATGATGAGATCATCCGTGAGCTACGAAACGTTTCTTAAGAGAGTTTGCATCGCCGTCGCAGTCGCGACCATGCTCATTTCCACGCAGAAGGTTCGTGCAAAGTCGGAAGCGCTAGATATCAATGCAGCTCAAGCTATTTTGGCAGTCCAAGCGTTGGATGGTTGGCTGCTTCGCGGTCATGGTAGCGAGAACAAAGTAGCCAAGAGTGTCCTTGCGGTTAGCGGAGATAGTTCTTGGGAGTGGTATTTCTGGGTACCAGCCGAAGGGAAAGCCGTTCTTTTGCATCATGTGGGTGACACCAATTTGTTTTCTTCGGTGAAGCCTGAGAAAAGAACCTACTCGAGCGCTGGACAAATGAAGCGCAAGCTAAAACTTATGCTCGGTGGTGCGTCAACTGTTGCGATGGAGTACGCGCCCAAGTCTGGTATGGAGCGCCTCACTCAAGTCCCCTTGGCAACGGTGAAGCGATTGAAGTCATCAGGGCTTGAAATCGTTTCGTCTGCGGAGCTGGTGCAATACACGAAGGCTCGGTGGGGCGCGAAGGGACGAATAGCCCATTACGTGGCAGCACACCATCTCGAAACGTTAGCCCAGTTGGCTTTCGATTTCGTGGGCAGAGAAATAAGAGCAGGCAAGAAGGTAACGGAGCACACCGTTTCAAAATTTATTGCCAAGGGGTTTAAAGACCGCGGGCTTGTTGGCCCCGCTCCCACCGTTGCAGTTATGGAAAATACGAAGAAGGCCTCGCATGCCCCCAGTATTCGGACGTCAGCAACGCTCGTACCAGGGCAGATCCTGGTAATTCAATTGGCTGGTCGTGTGGAATACGCAGATATTCCGATATATGCAGAAGGTAGTTGGGTTGCGTTTCTAGGTCGGCGAATCCCTGAGAATATGAGTCTAGCGTTTTCTGCGGTTGTTGGTGCACGAGACACAGTTTTGGATGAACTTGCGAAACGCTTCGCCAGTGGACGGACAATCAAAGGCTACGAAGTTGATCAAATTGCTAAGAAGTCTTTAACAGAGTCCGGGTTCAAAGACGCATGGACCAGTTCTACTGGGCACAGTATGGACGGCGAGCGATACGGGTCGGGGGCCAATCTTGATGACGGGCGAGCAAGAGACACCCGGAGTCTTGTGAAGGGAACTGGTTTTGTTGTCGGCCCATCTATTCAAACATCGTTGTTTGGAGTGAGGTCAGCCGTGAGTGCTTACTTCGGAAACAACGGGCTGGAAGTGACGATGGAATTACAAAATCAAATCACTTCCATCGACGTGTCTGGCGCGTAATCAAAGTATGGTTGAAGAAAAGCGCATCTCGGGGATAGCGTGCGTTATTCTCTGTGGCGGGAAGGGAACCCGTATGGGTGGAGTAAACAAGGCAGAAATTTCTGTCGGCGATAAGACCCTCCTTGAACTGCAAATAGAAAAGAGCAGGAGTCTATTTGCCCGTGTTGCGGTAGCACCGGGTCCTCATAAGGTAAAAAAGGTGTCGGGTGTTGATATCCTTGCTGATGCCGCC
Organism: uncultured Kofleriaceae bacterium; assembly: GCA_964410875.1. Taxonomy (GTDB): domain Bacteria; phylum Myxococcota_A; class Polyangia; order Haliangiales; family Haliangiaceae; genus CAYPIX01. The sequence continues at coordinate 37,137 of CAYPIX010000006.1, read as the reverse complement.
GTTGGAAGTGGCCCTATTGCGGGGCTCTTGGCCGGCATAGAATGGTGCCCGGAGCCATTTCTCTTCGCCGTCGGTGTAGATATGCCCCGATGGACGCCCGGGCTAGTCCGACATATGGCGGGCCAAAGGGGCGAGGCAGATTACGTTATGGCGGAGGTCGGTGACAGGCTCCAGACTCTCTTGGGTTTTTATGCAAAACGAACAGAGGGAACGATTCGTTCTCGCTGCGAGAACGGCCAATTTTCGCTTAGAGACTTGGCCCTATCGGCGGAGGACGGAGCGTTTGTCAAAGTTCCGGAGATGAGTCTACGGGCCACCTTGGGAGATGAGATCCTCGATAGTTTTGACAATTGGAATCTTCCGAGTGATGTCAGAAACTCGGACCACGGCTAGAGCACTAGTCAAGCTAGCTCACTCCTAACTACTTTGAATAACGAACCGTACTGTTGGTTTGTCGTTTGCATTAATAGGGAGGATGGACTTGGGAAAGAATCACAGGCTGGCCTTCGTGGCACTGGCTTTCATGACTCTGGTCCTGCCCGAAACTGATATTGAGGCGTCTCGGAAGTCGAGTCGGGTCGGGAAAGCCCGTCGTTCCAAACCGACCCCAGTCCGGTCTCCAAAAGGCATGGTCAAGGGGGAGAGTGGACTTATTCGTCTAGCTGGCAGGGGGGCCGCCTCACCGGTGCGTCGGCTTTTCCTTGCAGGGCAGCCGTCCATACCCAAGGCTTCTGAATATCCCATTTCCGCACAGCACTACCAGTCGATTCGCAAAACTGCGGTAGCGATTCTGAGGGCATACGCTCCGCGTGACCACTACTTCGTGGGTCTCGGGCGTTCGCCACCTGAACTAGTAGAATTTTTCGAAAACCTAGGCGGGAGAGAATTCGTGACCAACATCCCGATGACTGGACTCCAGGGGGCGTTCGACATACCCCAGGAGAGGTATGCGCTCTACTTCGAGCACTTTGAAGCCTTTATTCCCAGGGGAATTATTTCGGAGCAACGCGACATCGTGTTGGTGGATTCCTGGGGCTCGGGAGGAACTCTCTTCGCGGTACAAAAGATGTTGACTGCATATCTCGTGACCCAGGGCTCTAAGGCTCAAGTCAAGATTGCTGGATTTAGTCGCACTGGGGTGACTGAAACCGAGAGGAGCCGATTGCCCGATGTTCCATATAAGATTTTCGAACAAGCGGAGCATGGCTCGGCGCTTATCTATGGAAGAAAAATCGCGCGCTATCAGAACGAGCATTTCATAGAAGAAGGAAGCGGGCTGGCGGATCTGCGTCTTAACCCCTCTGCACGACTTTTCCGGGAGCAGCTGAGGGAACACATGAGTCGAGATGCTCGACTCGATGTCCTCCTTCATAAGGAATTCGGCGTGGATAAATCCCCGAACTGACGGCGAATTGGCTCGGCTACGTCGAACTTTTGTGAATAGGTCTAGGGTTGGAGCCCGTTGGTATTTCAGGTAGCCTGGATACCCGTGCGCATCGGTCATCTCGACATAGACATACCCGTTCTGCTAGCTCCTATGGCAGCAGTTACAGATCTTCCTTTCCGCACGCTGTGTGAGGAGTTCGGTCTCGGATTGACTATCACCGAGTTCTTGTCTGCAAATGCGATTGATGCGGGTGATCCCAAAACGCTAGCAAAAATGACTCCGAGCTTGGACGGGCGTCGCTTCGGTGTACAGATATTTGGAAGAGAGTTTGATCAGATGCAAAAGGCGGCTCGCCTTGCTGTGCACATGGGCGCATCTCTCGTAGACATCAATATGGGTTGCCCCGCTAAGCGCGTTGTAGCGGGGGCTTGCGGTTCCGCCCTTATGAAGGAGCCAGAACTCGCGCAAGATATTGTCCGTGCAGTCATCGATGCAGTTCCAGCTGACGTACCCGTTACGGTCAAACATCGTTCGGGCTGGGATCACGCAAACCGAAACGGCGCAGAGTTCGCCTGCCAAATGGTGGAGGCCGGAGCCAAGATGATTACAGTGCACGGGCGTACGCGATCCCAGGGATTCTCAGGTCACAGCGATAATATGATCATTGCCGACGTGCGCCGACAAGTTCCAGACCATATCCCCGTGGTTGGCAATGGCGACGTTCAAACGCTTGAAGACTATCAGCGCATGCTAAGTGAGACCCAATGCGATGCAGTCATGATTGGTCGAGGCGCGTTAGGCAATCCTTGGTTGTTTAGGAGCATTGCAGCCGTGTCCCAGGGTAAGCCCGATCCTGGGCCGCCAGATTTGGAAGAAAGAATTCGAGTGTACCGGCGCCACCTTGGATTAATCGTCGACCTGAAAAGCGGGCCCAAATTGATACACGAAGTTCGCAAGGCGAGCGCTTGGTATGCCAAGGGTTTCTTTGGGGCTAATAACCTCAGACAGCAAATTTGGAAGATTAAAGAACCTCGCGGGGTCATTGACGTAGTGCTCGATAGCTTTGACCAGCTGCGTAATCGCCCGGCTGCTTAGGACGAAAAAAAGGCCAGTCGCCAAAGGCGACCGACCTCTTCCCCATACTTTTTTCTAACTACAGGCCGAAGCTTGACGGCATGGTAGTAACGAAATCGGTTCCGAAACCATGACAGCCCGTGCAACCTGTTTCGCCGGTTCCATCAACTACAGGCGCGTTGGTTTCAGTGCTGAAGTTTTCGTACCAGTACCAAGCATCTTTGCCACCAGTGGTCGCTACTTTAACCTCGACAGCCCAGCCGGAAAGTTCGCCTGCATCATCGTAGAGTTCCTTAATTGCCGCCGCGCCCAAGGGATGAGACTCGGCACCGCTAGCAAGTGAATCTGCCAGTCGTTGGTTGATAAAAACCCGTACGTCGTCGTGTGGACCGAAGGACGGGTGTACCGCGGGCTCCGCAACCATATCTTGATATTTGTTTTCCTTTAGGAACGAAAATAGAAGTTCAGGTTGGGTTGGTGGAACTACGTCGATCGCAGAGCAGGTGGGAGCCTCATCTGTTGGACACTCTCCATTGGGGTCGTCTCCCTTAGGCTCTTCATCGGTTGGGGTTGGATCCTCTCGGTTTGGTATCGGATCTTCACCGTTTCTCTCATCGGCATTCGGTGTAGCCGGACCGTTTGAACTCATACGCGAGTCACTTGTGACCGCGTTTTGGCAGCCGCTCGCCAAAATAACGCTCAATACTAGATATTTCACAGACATCATTTTTCCTCCTCTTCTTACACAGCAAAAGGCACCGAAGAATTACGGAACCAGCACCACTGTGGGCGCCAGCATAGAAGCAAATGGAGCAGACTCTTGGTTCCAAAATGGGAAACAGCTGCGTCTCTTCGCGATACGCAAGCCGTAATTCCGAGAACCTACGAGGATCGGTATATGGCGTATTAAATCCTGCTGAATGTTCAGGTTCGTTTGAGGTTGGAAAACCAACCGGCGTCATCATCGGAAATCTCGCCAGCGATGCACTTGTCACGCAGTTCTCTCTCGGTTTCCATGAGTCCCTTTACTGCAGTACAGATTTGTTCGCTGACTTTTTTGTAAAGCGCAACTCTGGGAGTCTTATCTGCGTATTCGCTTAAGTCCAGAGGCCTGCCATAGACGGTAATAATTGGTGACTCTCTTCGACCGTCTTTCTTTCTCGTCTCGGCAATTTCATGGGACACCGAATTCGATAGGCCATTGATAAAAATTGGTACGACAATAGGTGTGGATTTTAGGACAATTTCGCCCACGCCTGGCTGTGCGGGAAGAAGTTCATAGGGGTCTTCTGAAAGGCTTCTGCGACCTTCGGGGTGAACACCGACAATCGTGCCCGGCTCTCTTAGGCAGTCGATGAGACCATCGAGCGCACTGCGATTGAGTGCAGCTTTGTCTCTGTCTCTAAAAATCGGCGGATACATGACCCCAAGCCCTGTTGCAAAGTTGACAAAGACACCTCCAGCCTTTTCATAGAAAAAGTTAGAACGGACTGGAAAATAGAGGCGCTTGACCCAACTCGAGCGTGCCTGAAAAAGGCAGAGCATATTGGTCCACTGGTCAAAGAAACTCCGGTGATTGGCCGCGAATACAACCCCTCTATCGGGTTCAAGATCTACCAACCAATCTAGGTTGTGGGCGTAGAGTCTCGGTCCAATGATCCTCTTTACCCATTGGTGAGTGATTCGTTTCGTAAACTCAACCTGTAGGTGTTTGCCCAGTCGGCTTTCGTTGGTCATTCGACCCAGAGCCATGGAGGCCCGCTCGAACCTGGATAGGTTCGCCTTCGAGGAATTTTTCGTCATAGGCCGTGGACTCCTAGAGGGTACCTAAGGTTCCGAGTGCGAAGCCATACTTTGACCTGCTTCATTCGGTATTCCTCATTGTCGTGGAGGGGACCAAAAAGACGTGCTACCAAAACACCGTGGTCGATAAAGCCATAGCCGACGAGCGACCGGAGCAACGTATTGCGTCCCTTTGCCAGGATTTTTACCGGCTGGGTTGGGTTTCGGGCACGGGGGGCGGCGTTAGTATTCGAGAAGGAGACCGTGTGTATATGGCTCCGAGTGCTGTTCAAAAAGAGCGCATCGCGGCCACTGATATTTTTGAGCTGGATAGAGAGGGCACAGTCGTTCGGGCTCCTTCGGGCGAGTTTCGTCTCTCCGCTTGCGCACCTCTTTTTCTGCACGCGTTCAACTTACGCGATGCGGGCGCTGTCATTCACAGTCACAGTATCCACGCAATGCTTGCAACTCTTGTCTTTGGAAGTGAGTTCCACGTCACGCACCTCGAGATGATTAAGGGCATTCGCGGGGCCGGTTATCACGATCAACTGGTCGTCCCTATCATCGAAAACACAGCAGAAGAATGTGACTTGGCCGACACCATGGCTGATGCGATTCGCAAATACCCAGATAGCGACGCCGTTTTAGTTCGACGTCACGGAGTATACGTTTGGGGTAAGGATTGGAAACAGGCAAAAACTCAAGCAGAGAGCTACGATTACTTGTTTCAAGCAGCGGTTCGAATGCATGAAATGGGGTTATCTCCCGCAACTGCGCCGGTTTCCGGTTGAGAACGAGGAATAGTAGATGAGAGCAGAATGGTTAACAGAAAATGGCGAAAAGACTGGGCAGCAGATTAACGAAGAGACTTTGCGTGCTGAGGGAGTTCACTACGCATGTGTTTCGATAACTCCTTCCGAGTATCAACCAGAGCTTGAAGCTCTAAAAAAATCGGGAGGGTATGTAGAACAAGATCAAGTTGTGCTTTCTCCAACGACCCCAGACTTAGATACCTTGCTAGGCAAGTTCGTAGGTGAACACTTGCATAAAGAAGACGAAGTACGTTTTGTCTTAGATGGGGGTGGGGTTTTCGACATTCGGTCGAAAGAAGACCGCTGGATGCAGGTTGAGGTAGAGCCTGGCGATCTGATCGTAGTTCCCAGAGACCGGTATCACCGTTTCCGACTGACCGACGCTCGGAAAATTACCTGTGTGCGCCTGTTCCAGGACAGTACCGGCTGGACACCTCATTACCGCCAGGCCTAACCAGATGGCGCTGTTTTCCTAGACGATTTCCGCGTCAGTCAGAAGCAACGTCAGGGTGCGCTGATCTGTCACTGGTGAGGGGACGCTAGCTGTCTTGACACCTATAACTACGGGCTCTATCGTCGCGCCGGCGTGTCACAAGAGTTCTCCTCCGAAGCCCGTGCGCAGCTCGAAGCGCAATTCAAAAAATATCCGAGCAAGCAACCGGTTGTGTTGTTCGCCCTTCATCTTGCGCAAAAAGAGTTCGGCGACTTGCGTGACGAGGTTCTGCAAACCGTCGCGAGAGCATTGGACCTGCCGTATGCTCACGTTTACGGCGTCGCAACGTTCTACACGATGTTCCGACGTAAGCCGGGGGGCAAGACAACTCTTAGAGTCTGTACCAATGTCTCCTGCATGTTGCGCGGGGCCTACGATGTTCTCCATTCACTAGAGTCAAAACTTGGTCTCAAAACCGGGGAGAGCAACGACGATTTTAACTTGGTCGAGGAGGAGTGCATCGCCGCGTGTGCGAACGCTCCTGCGATTCTCTGCGGCACGAAGTATTTCCTCGATATGGACGTGGAAAAGCTAGATGGCATGCTTGCCGAGCTTCGCGAAAACCCCAGACCAGAGGGAGAGGTCTGCTAATGGCGATTGGCGAAATTACCAAGCTACTTACGGCTCATTTCGGTGAAGAAGATCGAAAGAAGATAAGCGTCTATGAAAGCCAAGGCGGCTACGACGTACTGCGCCGAGCTCTCAAGATGGAGCCCAGTAGCATTATCGACGAGGTGAAAGCCTCCAATCTTCGTGGTCGAGGCGGCGCGGGTTTCCCCACCGGTATCAAATGGGGGTTTGTCCCCAAGGGGGCTACCGACGTTCATCTCGTATGCAACGCAGATGAGTCGGAACCAGGAACTTGTAAAGACCGAGAACTCATGTTCTGGGATCCACATCTGCTCATTGAGGGCATGGCGATTAGCGCATTCGCACTGAGCGCCACCCATAATTACATCTACATCAGAGGCGAGATGATGCGTGAGTACTCGGTGCTGAAGAAAGCAGTCGAGGAAGCTTACGAAAAGGGTCATCTGGGCGAAAACGTTCACGGAAGCGGTAGGCGAATTGAGTTAACCGTTCATCGAGGTGCGGGTGCCTATATCTGCGGTGAGGAAACGGCTCTCTTAAATTCCTTGGAAGGGTGGAGGGGCCAACCTCGACTCAAACCACCATTCCCCGCCGTTGAGGGATTGTTCAAGAAACCGACAATCGTGAACAACGTCGAAACCTTAATGAACATTCCCACAATCGTAGACAAGGGCGGAAAGTACTTTGCCGATTTAGGTGTTGGTCGTTCCGGTGGTCCTCGGATCGTTTGTGTCTCTGGTCACGTTGAGAAGCCCGGCGTTTACGAGTTGCCCATGACGATTACCTTCCGCGAACTTATCAACGATATTTGCGGTGGAGTTTGGAAAGGGCGTAGCGTCAAAGGGGTCATTCCAGGCGGGAGCTCGATGCCACCCCTGGATGCGAGCGAGCTTGATGTTCCCGTTGAGTTCGATGCACTTATGACCGACGAACGCATCAAACCCGTTGAGGTCTCACCTGGCGTCAAGTTCGACATGGGTGGTGGCCGAGAACTGCGAAGTATGGCTGGCTCTGGCGGAATTGTAGTTTTTGATGACCAAACAGATGTCGTCGATCTTTGTTGGCGGATTATGTACTTCTATCGCCATGAATCCTGTGGTCAGTGCACGCCCTGCAGGGAGGGTACCGGTTGGCTCGAGGCGACTAGCAAAAGGCTCGCAAAAGGGCAGGGTAAACCCGGCGACACGGACCTGCTTTGTTCCATAGCGAATGGAATTGCGGGGAATTCTATCTGCGCTCTCGGTGAAGCCGCGGCGTGGCCCATGATGGGCTTTGTTACGAAATTTCGCAGTGAGTTTCTTGCAAAGGAACCTGCGGTAAAGGATGGAGCAGCGGCATGAAACGTTTGGCAGTGATCGCGCTCGTTTTAACGACCTTTTTTCCCGCGCTCGCTTGGGCGTCTCCGGATATCGCAGTGCCGGTTGGCTCCTTAGGGAATACGCCCTTCGTTGCCATGCTGTTTTGGGGATTCGCTGGGCTGACAGTCGGCGGTTCGATTTTTGTCATAACGCGTAGCAACCTAACCGTTGCCGTTATGGGGATGGTGGGAACGTTTTTCTGTATTGCCGTTCTCTACGCCATGCTCTACGCCCACTTTATGGCGGTCATCCAGGTCTAGGTTTACGCGGGTGCGATCATGGTTCTGTTCGTCTTTGTCATCATGATTTTGAATCGAGCGGTACCCGAGCCCTGGGCACTCCAAGGGTTATTCGGCAAAGCAGTGGCTGGCGGCGCCTTGCTCTACCTATTCATCAGGTTGTCTCAAGTTCTCTGGGCAGTGAAGGAGACGGCTCCTGCCGCTGCAAAACCGCTTGCGGCCATGGGGCTGAACACCGGCACGTACGACTGGGGCAGCACCAACGCCATGGGCAAAGTGCTTTTTACCGACTACTTGTTTCCATTTGAAGCGGTTTCTCTCGTCTTGCTCGCTGCGGTAGTCGGTGCGGTTGCCGTAGCTCGCCCAGCAGTAACAGAACCAGGAGCTCCCTCATGAGCGGCTTTTTGTATCAAATTACCGTCAGCCACTTCCTTGTGCTCTCCGCAGCTCTTTTTTGCGTAGGGGTAGTTGGGGTCCTTATGAGGCGTAACGCTCTCATTGTCATGATGTCGGTCGAGCTCATGCTCAACGCTGGCAATATCGCTCTTTTGGCATTCGCCAGGCATCACGGCTCTGTGGCCGGGATGAAGGCTCATGCTTTTGCTTTTGTTGTCATTGCGGTCGCTGCCGCGGAAGCTGCAGTCGGTCTCGCAATAGTCGTGGCTGTCTTTCGCAGTCGTAAACACACGGAAATTGACCGTCTGACTTTGCTACGGAACTGAGCCAGCTCCCATGGACAACAGCATCTCGTCATCTTACTTGTTCCTAATTCCCCTCCTGCCTTTATTGGGTGCGGCGATCAACCTTCTCTTTGCGAAGAAGGTCCCTCGTTTCTTGACTCACATCGTCGCCGTGGGCTCGGTCCTTGGTGCGTTTTGCGTGGTGCTGTCACTTGTTGGTGGGCCGCTCTGGGCGCAATACCAGTCATGGCAAGCTGGAGACATCACCGGCCAAACCCTGGGTGGTTTGCACCAGGTTTTGTTTGAGTGGATTCACGTCGGCGATATGCACATCGATTTAGCGTTTCGCTTAGACACCCTAACCGCGGTCATGCTGCTTGTGATCACCGGTATCGGAACGCTTATCCATATTTATTCCATGGGCTACATGTCCCATGAACCCCGATACGCTGCTTACTTTGGCTATCTAAATTTATTTACCGGCGCCATGCTGATCCTGGTCCTCGGTGACAGCCTTCCCGTGATGTTTATCGGTTGGGAAGGGGTAGGCCTTTGCTCGTATTTGCTGATTGGTTTCTGGTTTGAGAAGGACGCCAACGCGTCGGCCGGCAAGAAAGCCTTTATCGTAAATCGCGTGGGTGACTTCTTCTTCATAGTGGGGATGTGCCTTCTTTTCTATACGACTGGCACTCTCTCGTTTAGGGACTTCCAAGATCCTGTCGCTCTGGCTCAACTCCGCGAGCCCTTTTACGGCGTAGGCTCGGTTGGCTTCTTTGCGTGCCTGTTCTTATTCCTTGGCGCGTGCGGCAAGTCTGCTCAGTTTCCACTCTATGTTTGGCTCCCCGACGCCATGGCCGGACCTACCCCCGTGTCTGCTCTTATTCATGCTGCGACCATGGTGACCGCTGGCGTGTACATGATTTCCCGTTCGTCGGCTTTGTTTCTTAACGCTCCTCAAGTCCTGGCAATTGTTGCGAGCGTGGGAGCATTTACTGCGCTGTTCGCTGCGGCTATGGCGTTTGCCCAGACTGATCTCAAGAAAGTGTTGGCGTACTCAACGGTTTCCCAACTCGGCTTTATGTTTGTCGGCGTTGGTACCGGTGCGTTTGTCGCCGGTGTTTTTCACTTGATGACGCACGCGTTCTTCAAAGCAGGACTCTTCTTGGGAGCGGGCTCGGTGATGCACGCTATGAGCAACTCCGGCGACATCACAAAAATGGGAGGGCTTCGATCAAAACTTCCATTTACGCACTTTGCCTTCCTCGTTTACTGCTTAGCCATTGCGGGTATTCCCCCTCTTGCTGGTTTCTTCTCAAAAGACGAAATCCTAGCTGGAGCAGCCGTTGCGCATTTGGAGGGCTGGCCTTCAGCTCTGGGTCCGATATTATGGACCGTTCTTTCCGTAGCAGCCCTCGGAACCGCTTTCTACATGTTCCGGCTCTACTTCTTGGTTTTCTCGAGTCACTGCCGAGCCGATGAGGAGACTCGGTCTCACATCCACGAATCTCCTGCATCGATGACCATCCCTTTGATCATCCTAGCGGTCTTTGCCATCTGTATTGGTTTTGTCGGACCGGCCCCGGTCATCACTGCTTTGATAGGGCTGCCCAATACCTTTGCGGCTTGGTTGGCACCCTCGCTTATTCCTACCGAGCCACATCACTTGAGTCACAGCAAAGAGTGGGGACTCATCGCAATTGCCACCTTGGCAGCTATCGGAGGAATCTTGATGGCATGGGTTCTGTACCGACAGGGACCATCCTCTTGGGTACGTCGGTTGGTGGACTCTGGTCCACGGAAGAATGCGTATGACGTGGTTCGAAATAAATTCTATGTTGATGAAGCCTACGACGCCGGAATTGTCCGTCCTCTTCGTTGGTTCTCGGACCGCGGATTATTCCGAGCCGTTGATCATTTCCTCATTGACGGGGTCTTCGTCAACGGTGCTGCCTTTGTTGTCGGTGGTCTGGGACGTGCCGTAGCTTGGTTCCAAAACGGGCAGGTTCAGCGCTATCTCGTGGTTCTTCTTGTCGGAGCTGCCGGGATGTTCTTTCTCGCATCAAGGCCCACGGCGGCCATTGTGACCAACCCAATTCAAGACGGGACGATTCAATTCGTGGCTGATCTAGGCGGCGGCTTGGCGGCCGAAGGAAGCTCTTTCGAATGGGACTTCAACGGTGACGGCCAGGTGGACTCCACGTCGCGACAAGCGACTTGGAATTTCGGACGTGCGGGCGAGTATGAGGTCACCCTTACGACCAAAGAGCCAATCTTTGGTCGAGAGCACGAAGTGAAAACAGTCGTGGTGATTGACAAACCATCGAAGAAGTTTGGAGGCGGCCAATGACCCCATTTCTGTTGCCGATTCTCTTACTCGTGCCGGCAGTTGGTGCGGTTCTCGCTCTCTTGGTTCCCAAAAATTCACCAGGGCTTGCCCGTGCTGTAGGCCTTGTGACGAGCTTGGTTGCTTTTGTCTTTTCCATCATGATGTTGGGGGCATTCAAGGCAGCCAATCCTGGTTTCCAGCTCGTCTATGACGTTGTTTGGGTTCCTCTGCTCGGGGCGCATTTCAAACTGGGTATTGATGGCATTTCCATCTGGTTGGTAATCCTAACGACCTTCTTGACCCCTATCGTATTGCTCTCGACGCATACTGCTATCACCACGCGGGTCCGGGGCTTTGTTGCAGCGATTCTCGTGCTCGAGGTGGGCATGATAGGCGCCTTCTTGGCTCTGGATCTGTTCTTGTTCTACGTGTTTTGGGAAATCATGTTGATTCCCATGTACCTAATGATTGGTATTTGGGGCGGGAAGCGCCGTATGTACGCATCGGCCAAGTTCGTCATTTACACGATGGTTGGCTCGCTACTGATGTTGGCGGCGATTTTTTACGTCTACGTACAGTACGCACAGCTAGCGGGCGGTCCAAGCACAGAGCTCGGCGAGATGGAGCGATTGGTTCTGCCCCGGTCCGCGCAAACGTGGTGTTTCTTGGCCTTTGCGCTAGCGTTCTCTATCAAGGTCCCACTGTTTCCGTTTCATACTTGGCTACCTGACGCGCACGTCCAGGCCCCAACGGCTGGGTCCGTAATTCTCGCCGGTGTTCTCCTGAAATTTGGAGTGTACGGATTTCTTCGCTTCGGCATGCCTCTCTTTCCCCACGGCGCGGCTACCGTTGCGCCATATATGGCGGGACTTGCCGTCGCTGGTATCATCTACGGCGCGCTGGTCGCCTGGGTGCAGACAGACGTAAAGAAGCTTGTCGCATACTCCTCGGTATCTCACCTTGGTTTCTGCATCATCGGATTGTTCGCGATGACCGCCCAGGGAATTGAGGGATCCATTTACGCGATGATCTCTCACGGTCTCACCACTAGTGGTTTGTTCCTCGCAATTGGTGTGCTCTACGAACGGCGTCACACAAGAGAAATGAGTGAGTTTGGTGGTCTCTGGAAACAGATGCCTATTTTTGCCGGCGTGTTTCTTATTTGCCTTTTGGGTTCAGTGGGGCTCCCAGGCTTAAGCGGTTTTGTCGGTGAATTCTTGACCATCGTAGGCATGTTCATCGCCGATAAAACGCTGCCGTACGGCTACTTCATACCGTTCCCCATGTGGTACGCGGCTCTCGCTGCAACCGGCGTGATATTCGGTGCGATGTACCTCCTGCACATGTATCAGAAGGTGATGTTCGGCCCGCTTAACAACGAAAAGAATAAAACTCTGCCCGATATGACAGCGCGAGAAATAGGGGTCTTTCTCCCGCTAATTCTCCTGATCTTTTTCATGGGCGTGTACCCCAAGCCCTTCTTGGCGACGATGGAACCAACCGTAAAATCGTTTATTCGCAAGTTCGATCGACGTATGGCTCAACCAGATGGACCAGCTCGACTCTTACCTCGTCCGACCAATTTCAAGCTTCAAAGGTAGATGACTGATGCCTCAAGTTAACAATAGCGATTTGTTGCTGCTCGGACCGGTAATCGTCCTTACGGTCTTTGCCCTGCTAGTTATTCTAATGGAGTCATTTACGCTCGGTAAGCGTCGCGACTTCATAATGCGGCTTGCGGTTCTCGGCGGCATTTCTGCGTTTGCCACTTCGATTTATTTCTATCTCCAACTTGAAGGACTCGATCGCCAGTTTCTTTTCAACGGAATGTTGGTAGCGGACAAGACCAGCATGATTTTTGCTACCCTGTTTTCAGCGGTTGCGATCATGGTTTCCCTGACCGCAGCAGGACACCAGAGAACGTACAATTGGGAAAACGGCGAGTTTTACGGCTTGCTTCTCCTCGCTTGCGCCGGGATGACGATTTTGGCCATGGCGGCAGATCTTGTCATCGTCTTTATTGGTGTCGAGACCATGTCCATTGCGACTTATGTCTTGGTGGCGCTTCAGCGTCGATCCCGTCGAAGTTCAGAAGCAGCCATGAAGTACTTCCTCATGGGTGCATTCGCGTCAGGCTTTCTACTCTACGGGATGGCGCTTTGTTTTGGAGCAACAGGGACGACGAGTCTGCAGGGCATTAGACAGGCGCTAACCACCACCAACAGTGAAGCGCTGCTCATCGTGGGTGTGTTCATGCTCATCATTGGCTTTGGTTTCAAGGTGGCTGCCTTTCCTTTCCACATGTGGGCTCCTGACGTTTACGAAGGTGCGCCGACACCGGTCACTGGTTTCATGGCCGCGGCGGTGAAAGCGGGCGCATTCGCAGGTATTGTTCGTGTCTTCATTGACGGCTTTGGCGGAGAGGTCTTTCCGCTCGGGAAAATGGGTTGGGTCGGCATTTTTGCTGGGCTCGCTGCTGTGACGATGACAGTGGGAAATATCGCCGCGCTGAAACAGCGCAACGTAAAACGAATGCTCGCGTATTCGTCGGTTTCTCACGCTGGTTTTCTTCTGATCTCTGTCGTGAGCATGGGCCTCTCGGGCGCATCGACAGCTTCTGTTTCGTTGCTTTACTATCTTGTGGTTTACAGCATGACGACACTGGGTGTCTTTGGCGTCATGGCGTGGGTTTCGGGTAAGGAGCGTGAACGAGTACTGGTAAACGATTGGGCAGGTGTGGCCCAAAAGCACCCCGTTATGGCGCTGGCCATGACCATTTTTCTCTTGTCGCTCGCCGGCATGCCCCCCACTGGCGGATTCGTAGGTAAGTTCCTGGTGCTAAAAGACGCCATGGAGGCACAGGGCGGTCAGCTAATTTGGCTAGTCGTGGTCGGAGTTGTGAACTCCATGATTAGTATTTTCTATTACCTACGGGTCATTATGGCTATGTACTTCCGTGATCCGGTAGGAGACCTCGAGGAATGTCGATCGTTTGGTCAAACCACAGTTGTGTTTTTCTCGGTTGTCGTGGTTCTCTTAATGGGCATTTTACCGGGACTTTGGATAGGGCTTTTGAGTTAGAACCCGAGAATGTGCTTGGCCACCATGGGCACAGTTGAGATAGTTTTGAACAGGAGAATTTAACAATGGCTTATATCGTCGCCGACCCATGCGTAAAATGTAAGTACACCGACTGCGTGGCAGTGTGCCCGGTCGAGTGTTTCTACGAAGGTGAGAACTCCCTGGTCATTCACCCGGACGAGTGTATCGACTGCGGTGCGTGCGAACCGGAGTGTCCAACCACTGCGATTTTTGAAGAGAGCGCGCTTCCCGACAAGTGGAAAGCCTACATCGATATCAACGCGGTGATGAGTGGCGCCAAATCCGCCGACGAAGCAGACAAAGACGGCTGGCCAGAACCCGTTACCACTGCTGTTACGGGAAACTTCGAAGTGTGGCCCGTCATTACGGACACAAAAGATGCACTCGATGGAGCCGACGACGCAGCCAACGAAGAAAACAAATTGGCTGCTTTTTCGCCGAAACCCGGATAGTAGCAACAGGGTGTTGCTCTAGCCAGGGGGCGACCCAGCATACGGCAGTAAACTTCGGTTAAACCTGAGGGGTTTGTTGGGGTTCGACAGCCGGGTGGTCTGGTACGTGCTTTGCTCACATAGAGCGCAATATGACTCGCTCTCGAAACCTCGCTTTCGCTTCTTTTTGCATCGCTTCCCTCCTTGGCGTTCCTCAAATGGAATTGGCTGCGTCCAACCGGCCTGGGCCCAAGGTGGCCAAGGCGAAACCAGCCGGGAAATCACCGGCGGTCTCATCGCGCCCGCGTAGTAAAAAGAGCAATACTTTCATAGGGCGAATCGCTCGGAAAGTATCGGCGGGACGAAAGAAGCCAGGGTTAACTAAGAAGGTACGAAAGTACCAACGTGACCTCCGCGCTCTACGGTTTCTAACCTCGCGAAGCACGCCTTGGGATACGTTCGATAAAACCAGTATTGTCGAGAGCCGCAATCCACGTGCGCTCGCGGAAATAGTCGGAGATAACTTTGCGAATAACGGCATTCGTTGGAACAGCGATACCCCGGCAGCCAACGCTGCTCGCGCCATTGTTCTGGCGACGCCGGCGGCGAGATCTATTTTTGTGAAACACCTCAATCGCGCAATTTTGAATAACGGCGACTCGGCTAGGTTGCTTGGTTTTCTTTTCTCGCTGGGAGCGGAGCACGGATTTCATTACAAGATGATACAGGCCATTTATAAAAACGGCTTGCCACTTGCTAAAGACTTACCCAAGAACAGTGCAAAAGCAGAACGCCTTTTAACGCGTGCGAAAGAGGCTGCAAAATGGAATGACTATGTAAAAGAGGCACAAGCTGCTTCTTCGGGGGAAGCCGTCAGTAAGATTTCGTCAAGACATCAAATTAATGATTACACAAGGTATGGAATGGTTCCCTATGTTCAGCAAAAACAGATGGGTGGTTTAGAAATCGAAGAAACGAGAGATCTATGGTCTGACGAGAATGCTGATCGGGACCCGCTGGCTCTGGCTATTTATGAACTCGTTCGGTACCGAGTCGGACGCGGACTCCAGCACCCTGAATTCGGAGGGCACAATTGGAAGCCCATGGTTAATTTTGGTACCGCGAGTCTGGTGGGAGTGGTTAAACGACTCGCTTCATCTTCAGCTCAACAAAAAGAAAAGTTTCATCGTGATGTAGCGCACCTTATGGGCACACTAAGGGCCTCTCGTGTTCGTTCAGGTGACGACTACCTCTCGAGCTATGATCCGGAAGTCGCTTCCACGCTTAAACTCGGTGGGCTTATGGGGGGGCCACACGAAATTGAAGAGACCAAAGGCGCCGGCAATTCGCTAATGAGCCTCCTCGAGGCTCACTTCGCAGCAGAAGAGCCAGCTCTTGCTCCGCTCCTCCAAATCACCACGGAGACTGGTTCCCGCGAGTTCTTTTCCCAGAAGTTCAACTGGGCAAAGCGAAGGACCCAAGCCGAGATCTTGCGCGACTATAAGCCCGCACCGACTGATTCCAATTAGGAAGTAGTGATAGCCTAGGGGCATGCTCGACAAGCTGTCCCTATGCTTCTTGGTTTGTACGTTCGCTGGATGCGGAGGTGCGACGAACTCAAAGCCCGCTACGTCGCCAATAAGCCCGGCCACAACAGCTACCTCTCCAGAGGATGCTCTCGAAATAGCTGGCGATGAGGCAGAGGCGCGGCGAGCTGAAATGCTAGCGAACGGCGCCATAGCTGAGTGCATCGACAACGGGAATTCGGATGCCTGCGAAATTGCAGCGGATGAAGCAGAGGCACAGCGGCATCTGCAACAACAGAGCCTGGAAAAAATCCGGGCGCTGCCACCGAGAGATCCAGGTTTAGACAAATACTTCGTCGGTGTCCATTCCTTTGCTGTTAACCGAGTAAACGGCTTCAGGCGGACGGAGGAAGCTTCGATTACCACCCAAGGCGAAAAACTTCTTCTCTCGGCCAACGTTCGACGGGGACAGCATTACCTGGAGCTTAACGGAGAAGTTCACCCCGTGAGCCGGGAAGAGTTTTACCTCGTAGGTAAGATCAAGGGCGTACCTGAAGCAATCAGGGGCTCGTATCCAATGCAAGAAGTCGAAGGCGTGTTTACATTCCGGGCTACCAAAGGCAGGCGGTTCTGGCGCCTATACGAAATTGATGGGATCGAAGACGTCTGTAACGAACGCAGAAATCTATTCTGCTACATCGATATTGGTTTTCGTCCGCCTACGCGTCGTAAATAGCGATTAAGCTACTTCCTGCTCAACCAATACTTCGCGAACCTTGGCGAGTGCTTTTTCCTGGATTTGCCGAATACGTTCGCGGGATAAGCCGTAGGTCGAGGCAATTTCCTGAAGCGTTACCTCGTTCTCATTTGCGAGGCCAAAGCGGCGGTTCAAGATGTCTCGCTCCATTGGCTTAAGAGAGTCCAGGACTCCCATGACGTGGTTGACCACGGAGCGGTGAACGACTCCATCGAGGCTGGATGCTTCTTTCATCTGCGGCGCTTGAAAGATCTCCATGCGATCTCTGTCTCCGTCTTCGCCGACTTGTGCGTCCAGAGAAATAGAGGTGCCAACCGCATGGCGAATCGTGTGTTCTACCTTGCTCGGTTCCATTTCCAGCTCAGAGGCTAGCTCTTCGCGTGTCGGAGCGCGGCCCATACTGCTGGTCAGTTCTCGGCGTACCTTTTTGATTTTCTGATTTGCTTCCAATACATGGACAGGAACGCGAACCGTGCGGCTCTTGTCAGCGATGGCACGTCCTATGGCGTGACGAATCCACCAAGTCGCATATGTAGAGAAGCGATATCCGCGACGGAAATCGAACCTGGCAACCGCCTTGATAAGGCCGAGGTTGCCTTCTTGGATCAAATCAGTAAGAGGAAGACCGCCATGCTTGTACTTTTTAGCGACACTCACAACAAGCCCGAGGTTGCTGCGGACAAATTCGTTGCGAACCCGAACGCTTCCCGCATGACAAAAACGAATTCGCCGATACTGCTCTTGAAAGCTTGTCGAAGATGGAGTGAAGCCGAGCCGCGTGATTCCATATGAGCTCGATTGGCCGCTTGCTATCCGCTTGAGGTCGGCCAGGACTGGGTCCAACATTTTGTGGTCCAAGTCGTCAGCGCGAAGGATGGCCGCGAGTTTTTCTGCAGCAGCAGTCAAGAGCTTCAGATCTTGCTTCGTTCTAGATTTACGGGCTTTCTCTGCAGCTACTGCGACCTTTTCGAACACTTCAGTAGGCTGCTCGAAGAGAGGCTCAACAATTCGGCGCACGTATGAAAAAGATGCTGGGTGGGAGAGAATTGCTGTCCAAGTCTCCGCGTCCCGTCGTTCGATCTCTTTGGCGAGTTCGATTTCTCGCTCAGGGGTTAGGAGCGAATTACCGGTCATATCCCTGAAGTAAGCCGTCAACGAGTTACCCGATACAGCTTTCTCCTTAGACTTGGTCCGCTTTGGGGCGGGGGCCTTATAAAACTGCTCTTTTAGGTCTTGTAGGCTCATTAGGGTCTCCAGGGCTTGCTTCGGGGGTTGTTGTTTCTACGTTTTCGGTTAGTTACTGGTTACGGTAGGAAGGAGCTGGCTTGTGTAGGTAAGACGGAAAATCAACGGTCTAGGTTGCTTGTGTTAGTTAGACCGTTCTCGGAGGCGAAAAATTGCGAACAATTTTGGTTTTTTCCAAAATGGTCACGAAATAGCTGGGCGCAAGGGGAAAAATTTTATGCGCAACGTCACGTTTAGATAGGCTTCCGGGAAAGAATGGTGCTCAAAGAACGGTTCATGAGCGTGGTATAGCCAGCGCAGGTTGACCAACCGTGCCCAGAAAGTCGCAGCGAGCGGCGTGATAGCCACCTTGGTAGATGTTCTGTTCCTTTATGTTCTAGGCCAAATTTTGGGTGTTTTCGTCTCGGTGGCAGCGTTTCTCGCCGCGCTTGCCGGTGGGGTCACCAATTTTACCCTCAACAAATACTGGGCGTTTCAAGACAGGTCACCTGTCACGTTCAAGCAGGCTGGAGCGTACGCGTTGGTATCGTTACTAAACGCGGTCTTTGTAGCGGCGTTGGTTCATCTTTTTGCGGTGACGTTGGGACAACATTGGCTTCTTTCCAAGACCATTGCCGCGGTCATTGTTTTTGTTGCATGGAGCTATCCCGCTCAGTCTAAATTCGTTTTCTCAAGCTCGGTTGCCGAGTCGAATTTGGTGGAGGACGAAGCAGCGGAGCAAAAGGGTTAGTCCGATTCCGTTCAGTGTGTGCCAGAGAAAATGGGTGCCAACCGGAAAAGACTCACAAACTCGCAAGTCAATGGTTCTAAACACGAGCGCAGTTAGAAGGACCAACCATACGACGATGAGTTGGTTCCCGATCTCTTTTGTTTTGCTTTTCGCAAACAGCGCGATAAGGCCGAGGGTGGCAAACGCACCGAAGTAAAACTGCGATCCATTGACGGAATCCTTCGGCACGAGAGTGCCAAACCACGTCAAAACAAAAAAGAGAGAGAAGCCAATCGCGACCAATTGGAAGGGCAATCCAAGTAACCGCCGGAGTAGGTAGTACAAGGACGCGAAAACCATGAGGGCGATAGGAGTGACGTCAGCTATTTGCGCGGCCATCGTCGCAAGGCTATGAAACGCCGCACTACCCATTCCAACGAGAAACAAGAGTCCAATGAGAATCTCAAGGAAAACGTTTCGCTGACCAGCGCCGCGATACATCTTGAAGATGAAAACTGCACCAACGATAAAGGCAAGATTGGAAAACAGATTTAACGGCTCCGCCCAAATTCCGGGCGATAGCCTTTCGCAGTACAAATCAATTTGGGTATCAAATTTCACTTTCGTTATAGTGCCCGTTTTCGCCAGAGTGACTGATAAGCCGAGTTCTGTCCCGATTTCGGTTGCCCTTCATCGGTAGTGACCATTCGTCTAGGCCCAACATTGCTGCGGGGCTCGAGCGACCAACCCGGAACTATCACGCGGGCTACGCTATTCCTGTCTGGTCTTGCTTCAGGTGGGGTTTACCGTGCCCCTCACGTCACCGCGAGGGCGGTGCGCTCTTACCGCACCGTTTCACCCTTACCAACTACGAAGCCTCGACCCGATTCTTTCCTAAGAAAAAACCAGTTCGAATTTCTGTATGTGTTGGCGGTTTACTTTCTGTTGCACTTTCCTTCGAATCGCTCCGACTGGCCGTTAACCAGCACCATGCCCTGCGAAGCTCGGACTTTCCTCCCGTGCTTACGCACCGGCGGCCACTTTAGTCACTCCGGCGAAACCGGACCCTGGCAATGTACTGAATACGCCCGCGCCCGCAAGGGCAATCTAGGAGGCTTCAGCCTCGGGCTGGTCGTCTCCGAGGAGCTCAATGCGGTAAAGGAGCCTCTTGCACTGGGGGCAGGGCTCGAGGCTCTCAAAGCGCGCCAGCTGGTTTGCGAGCTGCGGAGGGAGGTGCAGGTTGCAGCCCCCACAAACACCGGCTTTCACGGGAACCAGAGCGACACCTTTGCGCTGCATCGTGACGTTATAGCGCTTGAGTAAGTTTGGTTCGATTTGGGCGGCCATCGCCTCGCGTTCGCTATCGTGGGTCTTGGCTTCCGCTTCGAGTTCGGAGGTTTGCTCCGTAAGCGCGGCTTCTTCTTTTTCTACGTGCTCTCGCAGTTTCGCCACGTCTTGCTCGTTGGACTCGAGGGTTTTCTTGTTGGCTTCAAGAGCCTCAAAGACCTTAAGGACTTCTGTTTCCTTGTCGGAAACGCTCCTTTTCTTGTTGGTGATTTCTCGGTTAGCAGCTGAATAGTCACGCTGGTTTTTGCTGGCCTGAAGTTTGGCCTTTGCATCTTTTATGGCCTGTTCTTCTCGTTTGATGAGAGCTTCTTGCTCTTGCCGCCATTTCTCCGTCTCGTCTAGTTTTCGTCGTTCGGCAGCGAGCAACATTTGAAGCTTTTCTAAGTCGGCCTTCGCAGGGGCGAGCTTTTCCGGCAACTTTTCGATTGAGCGTTTGATCTCAAGGATTCGGGAATCGACTGCCTGCAGTTTGCATAGAAGAAGAAGCTGTTCTTTCAAAGTGGACTCCCGTTCGAGATGTAGAAATTGAAGTGGGCCCACTTGGACTTGAACCAAGGACCAACCGGTTATGAGCCGGTTGCTCTAACCAACTGAGCTATGGGCCCGATGCGCGCTGAACCTACCCGTTCAGCCTGGTTTATGCAACGAGCCGAAAGAGGCCCCATGGTACCGTCATCTCCCAATGGGCCAGAAAGTACTGAATGTAGCTTCGTTGGTGGTCGCTGTGCTTTTGAGTTCTTGTGGGCTCGCTCCTCAGCGAGCTCCGAGCCCGGTCCCCGGCTATGCTGGGACGCTCTCGTCGAACGCGGAGCAAATCTCAGCTAACTATGTGGTCGGTCTCTGGAATTCGAATTTTGGTGCGGTAAAGATTGAGTCTTGGCCGGGTGACCAGAGCAAGGTGAGGGGAGCTTGGGTCTACAACAGAGACGGGAAAGAGGTAATTGGGACTTTTTCGGGAAACTTAGAAGGAAACGTTCTTCAACTTCGGTGGAACGAGTCTGGGCTCGCTGGCGAGGGTTATCTGGTGTTTCTCGCTGACCTGCAGACTTTCCAGGGGCGTTGGTGGACAGAATCCCGCGCTAAGGAAGGGGAGTGGAACGGGTGGCGAGAATCCCAAGCACCGCCTGCGCCGCAACAAACCAATCCTCGCGGGCCACTTCTCTAGCGTTCCAAAACAAAAAGGCCGCCCCCCGGAACAAGAGGGACGGCCACAGACGGTTGTAGATGGAAGTACAGCACCACCATCTACGGCTCATTTACTTTTTAACTTCAGGTGCCTTTTCCGAGGTTTCCTCTTTGGCAGGTGTGTCGTCGGCAGGAGCCGCTTCTTTCACGTCGCCTTTTACTTCCTCAACGACGTCTTCCACTTTTTCAATGGCTTTATCGGCTTCGTCCATAGCGGGCGAATCAGGGTTAGGAATGTCGGCTTTGTCTACATCAACCGGATGAGCAGCAACCACAGGGGCGTCGACATCTTCCGTCTTGTTGCAACCCGAGAGCGCAACAGTTGAAGCAAACATAGACAGTAATAACGAGGTTTTGATTTTAGACATATTCATGTATTTCCTATTTCCAGAGCAAAACCGAAGTGACTTCGGGTGCCCTGGCCAACGTCAGATAAGAGCAAGCAGGGGGCCAAGATGGGCAACTGCGCCGATAGATGCGGAATAATGAGAGACGGGAAACAAGGCTCTCAAACGTTTGGTTCAACTCGATCTTTCGAGCCGTGGCCACGAGAGAGTCCGCTCTTCGAATTTCGAAATAGAAGCGTAACGATGGGCTTACATTGGCTTCAAAAGTTATCTGGGCAAGAAACCTTTGGGTGGTACAAACGGCCTTATGAAACAGACTTACCTAGTTTTGGTTCTTTTATCTCTAGCCGCTTGTGGTGGCGACGACGGGTTTCCAGCCGAAGATTTTGTGGCTTGCGGGGGTGACATCACCGGTAACTGGAACTTCACGAGTGCGGATGCAACGGGTGACGCTGCTCTTGGTGATATCACTGGCTGCGCTGAAGCGACAGGACGTGTGACCAGCGTAAACCAAACAGGCCCGATCTCATTTGCATCGGATATGAGCTATTCGGATCGCACATCGGTGGACGTTAGGGTAGCAGTGACAATTCCGAGTTCATGTTTTGATGGTGGAGGTCCCACCTCTTGCGAGGCGCTGGGTGGTTCTGAGGACGGGATTACTGCTTCCTGTAGAGGAAATATTGCGGAAAATTGCCAATGCGATTTTCGTGTGGAGGACGATAACCAGGAAATGGGAGTGTGGATGACTTCGGGCAACAATCTCACTTTGACTGTCCTTGGAGACGTGCCTGAAGTTTCCGAGTATTGCGTCGACGGAGATTTGTTGACGGTGCGCATCGCGGATCCGGTTACCGGGTTAACGCTCGTTCTTGCTGCAGAAAGGCAGTAGAAGGTGCGTTAGCTCCAGAAACACGGGCCCGGGGCGCACGCGAGAAATCAATCAATGATAGAAAGGCAGCCATGAAGAAGACTTTCTTACTCGTTGGGTTGCTATGTTTTACTTCGTGCGGCGGCGACGACGGTTCCCCTGGAGATGTACCGCCACCGCCTGGTGGTGGCGGGCCCGGTGGAGGGGGACCCGGTGAGTTTACGGCCGAAGACTTTGTCGCGTGTGGCGGAGATATTGTTGGGGAATGGAACGTGACCACCACGTTTGTTTCCGGTGTTCCTGACGCCAATTTGTTATTCGGCTGCCCTGAAGCGACGGCAGTTTTGACAGCGGGTAGGCAATTAGGCCGCCTGACCTTTGAAGCAGATATGAATTTCAGCGACGCTACAATTGTGGAACGATCGGTTTCCGCGAACATACCAGCGGCCTGCTTTGTTGGTGCCGACTCGTGTGAAGGTCTAAACGTAGACGGAGCAGAATTTTCGGTCGCTTGTGTGGGCGATATTGACATCGCTTGCGATTGCGACCTTGAGGTCATGGAGGCTGAGGTCGTTGATGGGACCTGGATATCCGTGGGCAATACACTCGAGTTAGATCCTGGGTCGGACACGGAATACTGCGTTGACGGGGACCGGTTAACATTGCGAACCTCAGACTTCACTGGATTGACCATCGTTTCCGTCGCACAGAGGCTGTAGAAAAGCGCGTCGCGCCAATCGGCTGAAACGCCAAACAACAAAGCACCCTCACCGGGTGCTTGTTGCTCATGAAGTTTTGCGGGGTAGCTCTATTGGTCTACAAAAGCCTTCAGGCGCTTGGAGCGGGAAGGGTGACGCAGTTTACGTAGAGCCTTGGCTTCAATTTGCCTGATACGCTCTCTAGTCACCTCGAAGTCTTGGCCTACTTCCTCAAGCGTGTGGTCCGATTTCTCGCCGATGCCAAAACGCATTCGAAGGACTTTCTCTTCACGCGGTGTGAGCGTAGCCAGAACCTTTCGGGTCTGCTCGGCCAGGTTCACAGAGATAACCGCTTCGCTAGGCGACGTGATGCTCTTGTCCTCGATAAAGTCTCCAAGGTGAGAATCTTCTTCTTCGCCGATAGGCGTCTCCAAGGAAATTGGCTCTTTCGCAATTTTGAGAACCTTTCGAACTTTGTCGAGAGGAAGCTCCATACGCTCGGCAATCTCTTCGGGGATAGGCTCGCGACCTAGTTCTTGGACGAGATATCTTGAGGTTCGAACCAACTTATTAATGGTTTCGATCATGTGAACCGGAATACGAATGGTCCGTGCTTGGTCGGCAATTGCTCGAGTAATCGCCTGTCGAATCCACCATGTTGCGTAGGTTGAGAATTTGTAACCTCGCTTGTACTCAAACTTGTCGACCGCCTTCATTAGGCCGATATTGCCTTCTTGGATGAGGTCCAAGAACTGTAGACCACGGTTGGTGTACTTCTTGGCGATTGAAACAACGAGACGGAGGTTGGCTTCAACCAGTTCCGACTTTGCTCGCTCTGCCATTCTTTCACCTGCAGAGATATTCGAGAAGGTTCTCTTCATTTCAGCCGCGTTGGTTCCAGACTCTTCCTCAACCAACTTGATGCGTTTCTGTGCCAGACGAATCTGGCGCTCGACTGTGTCTAGGTCGTCTGCCGATACGCGCAGCTTTCTGGCGAGAGTTTTTGCAAGTGCCGGATCCGACTTTGCTTCTCGTAGAGACTTTTTGAGGTCTTTAATGGGTAGACGAGACCGACGCTCCATCTCGATAGTTTCCGCTTCGGCTCGATTGAGTTTCCCGATGACGGTTTTATGCTGAGCGACGATTCGGTCAACAACGGGCTTTGAGAGCCTGAGGGTTGAGAGCTGTGCTCCCATCTCGGCTTGGTTTGCAGCAATACCGTCGCGAAGTTTCTTCTTCTTTACTTCGCCAATCCCCTTCTCGGTGAGCTTGACAGCGAGCTTGTCGCTCTCAGCCTTGAGGTTGCCAACATTGTCGAGGACCTTAACGACTCGGTCGGTGTGCCATTTCTCATCAAACTCGGCGTCTTCCTCGTCGATGTCTTTTACGACATCCTTGACTCGAGCTTTCTGGTTCTTAAGGCGGTCACAGATGTCGATAAGCTCGTCGATGGCGGTGTTTGAACCAAGGACGGCTTGAAGGATTTGCCGTTCGCCTTCTTCTATACGCTTTGCAATTTCGACTTCGCCTTCACGAGTTAGAAGCGAAACAGAGCCCATTTTACGCAAGTACATTCGAACCGGGTCGCTGGTTCGGCTGTAGGCGCTGTCTTCTTCTTCGTCTTCCTTCTTCTTGTCGGCCTTTAGATCTGCAACGGCTTTACTGTTCTTTGCCGCGGTAGCATCTTCACCTTTTTTCGCATTCTTATCTGCAGGCGCTTTATCAACGATGTCTACGCCAGCCTCATTAAGGGCGGCGAGCCACTCATCAATTTGATCTGACGAAACAACGTCATCGGGCATGTGCTCGTTGACTTCTTCGTAGGTGACAAATCCTTTCGAGGTGCCGAGCTCGACAAGAGCTAGTTTCTTAGCTTCTGCTGCTGCTTGCCGCTCCTGCTTGGCGAGTTTGGCAGCTTCCTTGCTCGACAGTTTTACTGGCTTGGCTTCTTTGGCTGCTTTCTTAGGAGTCACCTTTTTAGCAGCGACTTTTTTCGCGGGAGCTTTCTTCGCGGGAGCTTTCTTCGCGGGGGCTTTCTTTGCCGCTGTTTTAGTCTTCGCTGTCTTCTTCGTACTCGCTTTTGTTTTCGCCATTAGTCGACCTGTCTCCTGGTATTCACAATTTGCTGGAACCGCGCGCGCTCGTCACTTGGTTCTAGGCTTTTCTTTTGTTTCTGTAACCCCGCGAGAGCTAAATCTTTGCTGAGAACGGAAGTGATTTCTCTTAGGGTTTTCTGGGGGCTCGCTATTTCCGTATACGCACCGGAGAGAACTTTTTGGGCTATTTGGGGATCGTTGGGGATTGTGTCCAAAATCGAGCTACCGGTGCGGGCTGCGGAATACATGTCTCGAAGGCGAGGGTCCGTCAAGAGAGAAAGCAGATTGAGTTCCTCTGCAGTCTCAATTAGGGAGGGGTGATCCGCAAGAAGCGCCAAGGCCATCAATTCTCGTGCCGGAGGCGCCGAAGGTCCAGAAATCGGCGCAGGTTTTGATTTTGCTACTGATGCTGACTGGTTGGAATGGTCTCGGCCTTCTGTGAGAGCCCGACGCAGTCCTTTGCGAACGGCCGTTTCCGACACCCCAAGTGCGGTAGCAAATGTTCCTATGGCAAAGTCTCTTTTTGTGCCATCGGCCATACTTTTGAGCACGGAAGCTGCTTCGCGTAAGGCCTGGGCGCGGCTGTCGGTAGATGCTGAACTCCTCGACCAAACCTCGTGAATGAAGTACTCGATACCAGGCTTGGCTTTGTTGATGAACTTTCTTAGCTCCTCTGGTCCCTTTTCCTGGGCCAGGCTGTCTGGATCTTGCCCATCCGGTAGCGTCGCAATCAGGACCTCGACGTCGTGGGCTACGAGAACTTCGAGAGCCGCCAGAGTGGCTTTGCGCCCGGCGCGGTCGCCGTCGTAGAGGAGAACAGCACGACCAGCCATTCGGAAGATCATGGCTGCCTGCTCGCTGGTAAAGGCAGTCCCCAAAGGAGCGACCGTTTCGGTGATGCCGGCCTGATGCATAGCGACCACATCGAAGTTGCCTTCTACAAGAACGATTTGCCCGGCTTGGCGAATTCCATCTCGAGCTTGATACAGGCCGAAGAGAAGTTTGCTCTTCTTATAAACTGGGCTCTCCGGCGAATTGATGTATTTGGGGGGCGCATCGTCTCGGCCAGGAGCGGGTTCGTCCGACAAGCGCCTACCGGAAAAGCCCATAATATCCCCTGCCGTGTTGGTGATAGGGCACATGATTCGGTCTCTGAATCTGTCGTAATAACCGCGCGCTTTTTGTCGTTTGGCTACTAGGCCCAGAGTTTCTGCCATGGCTGGCGATACCTTGGCATGTTGAAGCCGTTCTGCAAGTTGAGCCCAGTCATTGGGAGCAATGCCAAGCTGAAATTTTTCAGCGATTTCGAGAGAGACTCCTCTAGAGGCAAGGTAGGGGTGAGGCTCTCCATCAGGCGATCGAAGTTTTTCGACAAAGAAGTCGGCAGCAATACGGTTAAGCCGCAACATCTCCGAACGCTCGCTTCGTTTTATCTCTGCGCGTTTGGTATCTGCCAGGGAGGACTCAGGGATCGTTACACCGGTCTCCTCGGCAAGTGATCGAACCGCTTCGTAAAAACTTCGTCCCTCGTATTCGGTTACAAAAGAGAAGACATCTCCTTTCTTGTGGCAACCAAAGCAATAGAAGAAACCCTTCTCGGGGTTCACGTTAAAAGAAGGATCTGAGTCCCCATGAAAAGGGCAGACGCCTTTGTGGTTTCGGCCCGCTTTTTTTAAGCGAACGTGTTTGCCAATGACCGATACAATGTCCGCGCGCTCGCGGATTTCTTGTATGACCTCGTCTGGAATGCGCCCCATCGCCGGTTTCGTTCTAAGTATGATTCGGGTTTAGAAGCTGTCAAATGCCAGTTTCAGATTTTGTTCTGAATACATGTACGCGTTTGTCGCACGCGCCGCATGTCGAGCATTGGGTTACTTCGTGAAGCGGTTTCGTTATCGAGAAACCAGTACTAAGGTGTAGAGAAACAATGCAGCGCTGGCAACGACAGTCGTGCCGAGAACAAATTGAATTGCCTTGGTGATGCCATCTGAGCTCTTGGCTCCATGATCGACATCACCTCCGTCGTGTCGGTGTTTGCGCTGCTTCTCCGTCATTCGCGAAACCTATCAGCGTTCCGCGGCCCGCACCAGCCGGCGAAAAGAGGTGGTCAAACACTCTGCTAGTTCAGTTACCCCATCGCATACCCCCTGTTCGAAGGGGCCAGGCCCATGAACGTATAAAAGGCAGCAAATCTGGCCGAATAACTCGATCGGGTAGACCGCTATCTCTTTTGGAGGCGCACAGCCAAGGTGCGCCCAGAAAGTGTTGTCTAGATCGCCGGAGCGTTTTTCTGCCAGACCAAAATAGGCTTCACCGAAATGGTAGGGCTGATTTAACACGCCAGGCTCGTTTAGCGGAATGCCCAGGCTATCGATCGCGGGGGATTCGTTTCCTTTCACAAACCCCTTCCAACCTATGGCCAAGTCCTTTCGAATGATGAAGAGAGTCGCTGCCTCGACTTCGCTTTCAAAAACATCCCTCAGCGTGCCCATGAGGAGTTCGCTGACTTTGTCACGGTCCACGGCCTGACGCATTTTTCGCGTACCAGTTTTAAGCGTGAGCGGTTCCTTTACCGCGACTTTTTTTACATTGATTCTAGCCAGAGGGCCTGTGTCTTCGGCAGGTACTTTTTTCTTGCCTGCAGTGAGAGGCACGATGTAATTGCGTTTCGAACCTTCATGGTTTGGAGCAAGAAGGTCTTCGACTGAGGAACTTCGCCTCAGTCTGCTCGGCCGCCTTATGTGGTAAACCTCTTCGAGGTAATGGGCGATTCGCAATTCCGGGGCAACGAAACAACGAATTTTTCGTCCTAAGATCTGCTCCAGTTCTGATAGGGCTTCGTTTCCTAACTGCTCCCTTGCAGCGACTACTAAATAGTCGCCATCGCCTTTCAGGGGAATGACGTGGTGTTTTTTTGCAACAGGAGGATCAAGAAGTAACTGAAGCGCAGGGTCGGCGGCGGCAAAGTCTGCATCTGTTGCTGCGGGCAGGCCCGATTGTTTTGAAAGCGCTGCAGTTAAATTCTCGATAGAGAGCTGTTCCGTTTGGACTAGGACAGTACCCAGCCGGGCACCACGGACCACCTGATCTCTAATCGCAGTTGCGAGCTGCTCCTTGGTGATTAAGCCATCGGCAAGAAGTTGCTCACCAAGGCGACTCTTTTCTGAAACGGCCAACGTTTCTACTTAGGCTACCGTGACCTCATTGCAAAGGTAAACATCTTGAATCGCATGAAGTAGCGCGACTCCTTCTTTTAGCGGTTTTTGGAATGCTTTTCGTCCACTAATAAGGCCCATTCCGCCAGCGCGCTTGTTTACGACAGCTGTCAAAACTGCGTCGTGGAGATCATTGCTACCGGATGCACCGCCACTATTAATGAGACCCGCTCGCCCCATGTAACAGTTTGCCAGTTGGTATCGAGTAAGGTCGATGGGGTGATCGGTGCAGAGTTTTGAGTAGACATCGTCGTGAGTCTTCCCAAAGCCATTTAGGCTAGACTCTTTATAACCACCATTATGAGTGGGGGCTTTTTGTTTGATTATGTCGGCTTGAATCGTGACACCTAGGTGATTTGCCTGCCCAGTCAAGTCCGCTGACGAATTGTGGTCAGCTTGTTTGGTTTTGAAAGCTGAGTTCCTGACGTAACACCAAAGAACGGTGAACATTCCAAGCTCGTGTGCTTCCTCAAATGCTTCCGCTATTTCTTGAAGCTGTCTTCTCGATTGACTGCTCCCCCAATAAACCGTTGCTCCAACTCCGGCTGCTCCCATGTCAAAAGCTCGGCGTGCGCTGCCAAAGGGAACCTGGTCGAATTCGTTTGGGTAGCTAAGGATCTCGTTGTGGTTGAGTTTGACGATAAAAGGAATCTTGTGAGCGTACTTCCGCGACATCATACCAAGGACGCCGTAAGTCGACGCCACCGCATTGCAGCCGCCCTCGACTGCGAGCTCTAGAATTCCTTCGGGATCGAACATGACCGGATTGGGAGCAAACGAAGCAGCGCCCGAGTGTTCAATGCCCTGGTCAACCGGAAGAATCGAGAGGTAACCTGTCCCGCCAAGTCGTCCATGGTTGAACATGCGCTGCATATTGGTCAGAACCCGTGGAGTTCGATCACTTACCGCCATGACCCTGTCGACATAGTCGGGTCCTGGAAGATGGAGAGACTTCGAGTCGATGGTCTTGCACTTATGATCCAATACGGCGGCATCAGTGGCTAAAACATCGCGAATTTGCCCGAGATTCATCGACATGGCGAGTTCATATCGCTTCCTGCATACGCAGCGCAACCCGGTTTTGTGGTAACTAGGAGGTAGGTGAATTATATCCGTGATGCGCTTCTTGCTTTTGTAGTAGCGACCGGCGCCTTGTTTTTGTTCGCCCGTCTTGGTGGGGCTGTTGCTCTGATTGGGGCGAATCTCGGAGCAATTATCGCTCTGGTTTTTTTGTACATTCCCCACTGGTACGCGAGAAAACAAAACCTACCAGTTGAAGAGTTCGGTTGGCGGTGGGAGCCCGTCCGGCGGGGCATCCTTTGGGGCGTTGCGTTTCCCGTTCTTATCGTTTTGCCTCTTTTTACCCTCGGCTATATCGTTTTTTACCAGAGTGCCTGCGCCCCATCCGCTGGTGTGCTGGCGAAATTGGTGGTGCCTGGTGCCTGCAGCCAATTCACAGGTTTTTCTGGTGCGGAGTTTCCGGCGCTTTCTTGGGGGTTCGCGGAATTTGTGCTGGCTCAATTCATTGTTGTTGCACTCCCTGAGGAGCTCTTCTTTCGCGGCTTTATCCATGAGCTTCTTGAACGACGTTTCCCGGCCAAGCTGAAGATCCTCGGTGGTGGGATCGGCGTTGCTCTGCTTTTGTCATCGCTTCTTTTTGCTGCAAGTCATCTCGTGGTCTTTTTTGACGCTCGTCGTCTTGCGGTTTTCTTTCCCGCACTGATCTTCGGGTGGATGCGGTCCGCAACGGGATCGATCCTCGCGGGGACCCTCGCCCATGCGCTTAGCAACATTGGCATTCGCCTGCTAGACGGCATTTTTCTCGGTGTGACTCTCTAGATCTTTGTCAACGGCGTACAAGAACCGCCGGACCGAGGTTTTCAAGGCAAGCGGTCCATCCTTCTTGATGTTGGTCGCAGTCCTCTTGGTTTTTGAAGCCAGTATGCCGCAGGCTTAAGTGGGTCTGGTCTCCGTCTTCTGTTAACTCGATGGTCAAAAGAGTGTCGGTTGCGAAGGGAGAGTTCCAAGTAAATGCGATGCACTTATTGGGTTCCAAAGTACGGTACTCGCCGTAGTGCGGGTACGGCTTACCGTCTTCGCGCATGAGAATCATGTAGTCGCCTCCGACTTCGAGGACATTGGCTACTAAACGGCAGCCACCTGGAAATGGACAGAGCCACTTTTGTATGAATTCGGGGTTGGTCCACGCGCTGTACAGAGTAGACGCATCGGCTTGGTACGTTTTGTTGAGGTGTACTTCTGGGTTCATTTGGGTTCACTCGGTTTTAGGTCGTCAATAAACTTTTCGAGGTTGTCGAGATTGGCAGTCCAAAACTTCTGGTAGTGCGCAATCACCTCAGATATCGGTTTTAGGGATTCAGGGCGCATACGGCACAACCGCATCCGACCCTGTTTGGTTCGTTCCAGAAGTCCAGCACTTTCCAAAACGTTAAGGTGTTTGGTGATGGCGGGGGCACTAATGCGAAACTCACGCACCAGGTCCCCAACGATCACGGCTTTTTCTGCGGACAGTTCCAAAATCCGCCGCCGGGTTTGGTCGGCAAGAGCATGGAAAAGTCGGTCGAGTTTCTTTTCCCTCGCTTCGTTCAACCGCGAGCCTCAGACACAAACGGTGTGCCCTTGCCCTCTTCTAGAAGAAGCTTGAGGCTGTTCATGAAATGGGACCAGCCGTTGACACAGGTGGAGTAGATAGGAGACGCGTCAGGCCAACCACAGTGATCGAACTGCAACACAGTTCCACCTTCACACGGCTCGAGATTGAAGTCGATGGTGGTTCCTTTCCAGTCTGGAGAAGAGCACTCGTGCTTGATTACTTTCCAGGACACCTGTTGATTTGGCTTTAGGGCGGTTACCGTGACGGTCTTCTTCACGTTGTGGTCAGGAAAGCCAAAAGTCCCTTCACCACCTTCGTGCTCGTCGAGCTCGGTGTGTTCGGTCCACCAAGCTTTCACACCGGACTGGGTGGAAAGGGCTTTGTAGACTTTGCTTGGGGAGGCATTGATGACAAGAGTTTGGTTAATTCGATTCATTGTTTTTCCTTTTCGGTGGTTAGCTAACTGTTAACCACCTGGTTAATAATAGATAAATCGTTTTAGCCGAGAGGGCAATCAACTATTAGCCTCTTGGTTAAGTTTTTTGAAACGCATAAATATATCAATATGTTGTGCTATTTTATCCATCGTGAATTTAAGCGAAGTGCCTAGCGTGTCGACTCTGATTGACCTCGCCATCGATGAGGATTTGGGTAGGGGAGACGCCACAACCGAGTCGACGATTCCCAGGGAAAAGCAGGGAAAAGCTGTCCTTGTCGCGCGGGAAACACTTGTATTGGCGGGGGGGGATA
This sequence comes from uncultured Kofleriaceae bacterium, assembly GCA_964410875.1. Classification (GTDB taxonomy): domain Bacteria; phylum Myxococcota_A; class Polyangia; order Haliangiales; family Haliangiaceae; genus CAYPIX01. The sequence goes on along the minus strand of CAYPIX010000006.1, from coordinate 5,502 downwards.
TTGCAGCGGCTGTGTTCGCGCGCGTTTCAAAGGAACTCCGAATTACTGGAACTGTTGCCGACGGGACGACCCTTCACGCAGGCGACGCAGTCATGGCTATCTCTGGATCCGCGCGCGCGATTTTGATGGCAGAGCGAACCGCCCTAAACTTTCTGCAGAGGCTCTGTGGCATCGCAACGCTTTCTTCTAAGTTTGCAGCGGCGGTTTCGGGAACTGGAGCGAAAGTCGTCGACACTCGAAAAACAACACCTGGGTATCGCCTTCTTTCGAAGCACGCGGTGCGCATGGGGGGATGCCACAATCACCGTTCGGACCTTTCGTCGGGAATCCTCATCAAAGACAACCACATTGCAGCTGCAGGTTCCGTTACAGCTGCTGTAGAAAACGCGCGTGCCCACGCGCCTCATTCCCTTCGAGTCGAAGTGGAAGTAGAGACGGAAAAAGAGCTTGCTCAAGCAATTAAGGCGGGCGCTGACGTCGTTCTCCTCGACAATATGACTCCTGAAAAAGCTGGCGAGTGCGTGGCCATCGCCAAGAAGTCTAGAGTTCTCGTAGAGGTGTCGGGCGGAATTACGCTTGAGACTGTCTCGTCGTACGCAAAGGTTGGCGTCGACTATATTTCTTCCGGTGCTCTTACTCATTCTGCCGTAGCCTCTGATCTAGCTCTCGACTGGCAGGTTTAGTTTGGGTTGGGTCGGCTGCAGTGTCGTCTCGTTGGAAATATGTGAGTCGACCAACGATGAGGCCCAACGCTTAGCAAAGGAAGGCGCCTCGCACGGAACGGTTGTCATTGCCAACGAGCAGACGCGAGGTCGCGGCAGGTTGGGGCGAAGTTGGCATTCGCCCGCCGGAAAGTCCCTCTACCTTTCCCTCTTGGTTCGACCTAACGATACAAAGGTCGCGTTGCCGCCCATTACCTTGGCTGCCGGTGTGGCCGTTGCTGAAGCGTTGGAGTCTTGTGGCGCAAGGCCGACATTGAAGTGGCCGAACGACGTATTTCTAAACGGCAGGAAAGTCGCCGGCATTCTCACCGAAATGAATAGTCAAAATGGGCTGGAACACATCGTCATCGGGATAGGCATTAACCTTATCGGCGAGACCTTTCCCGAGGACATTAAAGCTATCGCAACGTCTGTCTTGATAGAAACCGGGAGGCGAGTCAACCGCGACGAGTTTCTTGCGATCCTATGTCCGTTCTTGGAATCTCGGCTTGATGCGTATCTGTCTTTGGGACTCACTGCACTTGCAAAGGACTGGGAATCTCGCAAACTTACTGGAAACGTGTCTGTAGACGGTCAACCGGTTGGAGAAGCTTTGGGTTTATCGCCCAAAGGAGGCCTGCGGGTTTTGCGTGAGGATGGAAGCGAGACCGAAGTAATGGCGGGAGATGTTACTTTTCAATGAGTAAACAAGTAGCGGTTTTCGCAGTCGCACTCTTGGCGGTTTTCTTGGTTTTCTTCTTTAGAAAAAAAGAAGAAAAGAAGGAGACCAAACCGATCTCGGCGGCAGAAATTCGAAAGCCGATTTCTCTGGGGGAAAAGCGAACAGCGAAAGCCAAAAAGAAAACGCGTTCTCCGATCCCGCGCCGGGTCGACCCAAGCAAAGCTTTAGTTCGCGACATGCGAACCGAGTTGCCCGAAGATTCAGAGCCCAGACCTGAAAGTCCGCCTCGTCCGCCATCGAAACCACTGACCATAAAAGCCGATGTCGCAGCCGCAACACGGCGAAAACTCGCCGGCGTTGTGGAGGAATGTACTCGTGACTATAAGTCAGAGGAGGGCTCGAAAATGCGCATCGAATTGGGGTTAACCATTGGAAATGAAGAGATTTGGATCCGTGAAGTGAGTACTTTCCTTACACCCGAAGCACCCGCGTCTCGGACAGACGAGTTGTTTCGCTGCTTAGAGCAGCGGGCGGGCAAGCTTCGGTTAGCTGCCGAGGGGCACGACGACGTAAGTGAGCACACTCTCTCGTTTCCCTTTTCTCTGTAGGTTTCTGTCAGAGCTAGGCGATGGCGCCAGGGAACAACAAAAGGTAAGAACTTATTCGTCTGTCGCGCGTTTGAATTTCGGCATTGTTGCCCTCAAACCATTTCTGTATATTGCCTCGTCTTATGAGCTTCGCTATCCGATGTGTTTTCATACTGAGCGCCTGCACGCTATTCGCGCAGGCGGGTTGCGAAGAGCTCTCTGCGCGTCGCGCGATCCAAGACGCCGATCAGCTCTATCATCAATCGAAGTTTGACGAGGCTATCGACAAGTACCAGGGCGCGCTCGCCGTGGCGGATTTGCCTACAGGACATCACAACGCCGCTCTGGCGAATCTTCGGGCTTTTGTTCCGGGCGATAAAACGGAACGCAACGCGGAATACGCGAAGCAGGCGATTCATCACTTCACAAAATATTTAGAAACCCATCCTGAAGATCTCAAGATGACTCTTTTCCTTACTCGGATTTGGGTCGACTCGGGAGACTTCGAGTCCGCTATCAAGTACTGGGAGGGGCAGCTCGCGGCGAATCCCGGCAAGACAGAGATCATGTCGACCCTCGCTGAGATCAACAAGCAGGCGGGCAAGCAAGATGAGGCTCTCGGCTGGATGTACAAAATGATCGATGCCGAGTCGACCAAAGCAGGAAAGGTGGCTGGATATGCATCTCTCGCGGGCATTCAAATCAGCCGGCTTTCGAGTGCTTCAGAAGTCGACAGCAAACGACTTGCCATTGCCGACAAGGGAATCGCCGCGCTTCTCACGGCTGCCGAGATGGATCCAGACAATAAGGAACTCCGCGGTTACTTGAGCATGACGTACAAGCTTCGTGGCCTAGCCCACGGTGCCATGTGGGCTCGAGCGGTAGACGGAACCTCTCAGGGTTTCTACCGGGAAGAGTACAGCAAGATTTTGAAGAGAATCCGTGCGAGGGAAGCCGCGCAAGCTGGAACAACTCCACCCGAGACAAAGCCGGCGGTTAAAACCGAAGAGGCTCAAGAAAAAGCGAACCAAGAAACGGAGGCCAACTGATGTTTGATAATTACGTCCAGGCCAAGAACACCAAGGTGAGCAAATGGGCCACGGTCCTCATCGTTGGCTCGGTCATCGCTCACATCATCGCTCTTGCCATTTTCGTCGTGCACTCCTACTGGGTCATCAACAAGTTGCCGATCCCAACCACGCAGGCTTCGTTTTCCAGCAGTCCGCAACCCCCGTCTCTGCCTCCGGCTGCCAAGAAGAAAAAGAAGCAGAAAAAGCCCGAGAAAAAACCGGAGAAGGAATTTCGGAAGGCCGAGGACGTGGTTCAGCCTGATGTCAACAAGCCCAAAGTGGAAGAAAAGGACGTCGCTGCACCTGAGGAAGACGACGGATTTGAAGGGGTTGGTGATGAAAGCGGCTTTGGCGAGCAGCCGGTAGTCAAGGAAGTAAAGCCAAAGACCGTAGCGCCGTCGGCGATCAAGCAAAATCGAGTGTCGGGCAATTCACAAATTCAACCGTCGGATGCCGACAAGAACCAAATCAGTCGCGATCGAAAGTCGCGCATCATTACCGTTGCAAAAATTTGCCTCAACGTAAGTGGAGGCGTGAGTTCTGCGAGAGTGATAAAGAGTTCCGGGTATCCGGGCTACGATCGCAAGATTCAGTCGACCATGAGGTCGTGGCGTTATAAACCTTTCCGAGTTAACGGCAAGCCAACCCCTGTGTGCTCAACCGTAACTTTCATCTATATGCAATCGAACTGAGGGAATTACCATGGAACTCAATCTAATAGAGCTCTGGGAAGCATCGGGTTGGCCAGTACGTCTGGTCACACTGTTTCTTCTCAGCCTGTCAATCTACACTGTCTACGCGATCATCGAGCGTTATGTTGCTTACCAAAAAGCGTCTCGGCAAACCTATAGCTACGTGCTTGCACTTCGCGACTACCTGCAGAAAAGCAAAGTCGAGGAAGCGCTCACGGCGGCCAAACGCCACAGCCGAAGTCCGGTTGCCAAGGTCGTTGAGTCCGGTCTTGTAGCCTACAAACAAGGGCTCGAGGCTATCGACAAGCACGGCTCCGCTGATGGCGACTTTGACGTAGTCGATTCTGTGAACCGAGCTCTCGAGCGACTGAAAGAGCGCGAGACATCGGCTCTTCGAAAGAACCTTGGCGGTCTCGCAACGGTTGCTTCCATTGCGCCATTCGTTGGTCTCCTTGGAACAGTTCTCGGAATCATGAACGCCTTTGGTCTTCTCAAAGGCGGCGGTGGCATTGACACCATCGGACCGGCTATTGCTGAGGCACTGATTGAGACCGCGCTCGGTCTAGTCGTTGCTATTCCAGCTGCTATTGCCTTCAACTACTACACGGGTCGTGTAGAGCACATGGTTGTCGATATGAGTGACGTCTCGTCCGAGTTTATCGACTACGTGCTTCGGGAGGGGAGAGCCTAACCAATGGCTCGCCGCCGCAAACTTCATGCGCCTCCCAAGGCGCCGAAGTTGGACGAGGTCCGCAACGAAATCAACGTAACCCCGTTGGTGGATGTTTGCCTCGTCCTGCTGATTATCTTCATGGTGGTCCTTCCGCTCATGGAGCGGGGGAAGCAAATTCCGCTTCCTGAGACCATGAACCACGAGTCCAGCGAAGATACGCAGCAACCAATTGTCGTCATCACTCGCGAAGGCACCTTGTACGTAGACAAGGCCAAGATGAAGGACATCGCGGCAGTTAAAAAGGCAGTTAAGAAAGAATGGGACTCGCTAATCGAACTCAACAACCGAATAGGTAAAGAGGCCGACGAGCGTGCAGGTGAAGGTCGAGTGTTGCTTAAGGCCGAGCCCGACACTCTCTATAATAAAGTCTATCCAGTGATTATTGCTCTTCATGAGATTGGAGCTGCTGGCATTGATCTCGGGACCAACGAGCGCGTGGAAAAGGGGCAGTAACCATGGGAATGTCAGCAGGCGGAAAGGGCGGTGGCCCAAAGAGCGAAATCAACGTAACCCCACTCGTTGATGTCGTCCTCGTCCTTCTTATTATCTTTTTGGTAACCATGCCGGTGCTTCTGCAGCGAATCACAATTGAGATTCCGCGGAAAATGGATTCGGACGAGGTCAGCTTCAAAAAGACCATTACCATTTTGGGTAAAGCAGACGGCACGATTGTCCTAAACGATGGGACGTCGGTACAAACGGTAAAGCGTGTAGAGCTTGCCAAGATGCTCACCCCGATGTTTGAAGATGCTCTCAAAGACAAGAAGGTCTTTGTCGACTTTGAAGACGTGATTCCCTATAGCGAAGCAGTAGGGATTATGGATGTCGTAAAGAGCGTCGGAGCCGGCTCTGTGGCCGAGCAGAACGGCGGCTTTGTTGATATCGCGCTGAAAATTCGCGAAAAGAAACAAGTACTCTAGCTCTTACCGGAACCTTTTATCGAAAACTCCCTGCGTGGATTTTTCTTTCCTAAGGGCTTTTATCGAAAACTCCCTGCGTGGATTTTTCTTTCCTAAAGGCTTTTATCGAAAACTCCC
>CAYPIX010000005.1:0-80203 GCA_964410875.1 uncultured Kofleriaceae bacterium | reverse complement strand
CATGTCTTCCGGCTTTTCAGTTACCTCATAGAGGCCGGTATTGTCGGGAGGGTACGATCCGTCCTCATCAATATTGTAGAGACCAGTGTTGTGAAAACGAGCAGCGGAGAAAGCGGAGTTCTCGTGCACGGATGACTCGGTAAAGTTGAACCCGCCATGGCAGTGATGGCATTCGAGTCTTTCTGAGTAAAACAAACTCATCCCCTTAAGGGCGCTTTCGGAGAGCGCGCTCGCATCGTTTTCGTAAACGAATTTGTCGAAAGGGGAATCGCCAGAGATCATCGATCGGACGAAACAAGCCAACGCCTGTGCAAAGTGATCCCAGGTCGGGCTTTCGACTTCAGGAAAGGCGGTTTGGAAGAGCACTGCATACGCGGGATCAGCCAAGATCTCGTCAGGAGGAGATGTGGAGGTGGCGCCTAGTTCAACAGGCGCATCGCCAAAAAGCGGCACCAGAATTTGGGTCTCAAGTTCCGTTAGATGCGGATTGGCCCAGGTAAATGTCGCGTTGTAGGCCGCATTCGTTAGTGTGGGGCTGTTGCGCGGATGTTTCTGTCCCGTTGAGCCAACGCTCACTGTTTTTCCATCCGTGAAGGCGAGTGCTTGCAGGTGACAGGAGGAACAGGCTTGCGAGTGATTCCGCGACAGCCTCTTCTCATAGAAAAGGTGGCGCCCCAGCTCGATTTTCGCGGGCGTGGCTACGTTCGTTAAAGGCTGGCGCGGGGGAGGAAAGTTGGAGGGAAGGTCAAAGGGAAGCGTACTGGGGTCCGAGCACCCGAGGAAAGAAGCAACGAAAAGAATAAGAAGGTTCTGATTCAATTGGATACATCGAAGACCGTTTGCTTTGCGCATTGGTTTACGCAGCGTCCGTTTGCAAACAGAAGTCCTAGCGACCTGTATAGGGGTTGGCAGTCGTTGATTTCGGCTGGGGAACTCATGCACCCTGGCGGGGTTGCTTTCATATTCGAACTGAAATCGGCGTTGCGTATCAGTTTGGAGAAGTCGATACGTACTACGTCTTGGTCGAAACGAAAGGCTTCAAGGTGGACCGTGGGTCGATTTGAACGGGCACAAGGGGTGGTTGGGGCGGCCGTTGGTGCGCTGGAGTCGCAGCCCGTTGCTCCAAGATGGAAGTTCCAGCGTTTAACGGAGCTCTCTTCGACCTGCCAGTCAACGCGAAGAAATTTGTAGCCGCCTTGCCACGTCCAGAACATTCCAGGAACATTTTGCGGGGCGGTAGCGGTAGCGTTGTCGAGGTGGTTTAGCTTATTTGGAATCCCCACGGAAAAGCGCAGTTGGTCGTAAGTTCCCGGGGGGAGGGTGCCTGTGATTTTGTTATTAGTTTCTGGGGTTCCGCTATCGGCACATGCGCTGGTGCCGTCTTCAAAATCCAAAAGAGCGATATTGGGCGATTGCCAAATCGTATCTTGGTCAAGTTCGAGCAAGTGCCATTGTTTTTTCTCGTCACGGAGCTCCAGTTGAGAGACAAAGAGCCTCGCGTCGGCGAGCTCTGCGGTCGAGCGCATCGAACCCAATTCTGGGTAAGAAATGCCGCAGAGCGCGGGAGCGTCACCGACCATGGCAGCAAATCCGATTTCTACTGGGATACGTTCCGCCTGTTTCGACTCACCAGTACTTACGCACGCAGAAAATAGGCAGAGCGAAAGAAAATGTGCTGGCCTCATGGCGCAGCAGTATAGGGGACTTGAGGAACCTCTGGGCTAGCAGTTTGACGCGGCTAGTGGAGCTGCCAGGAGTAGAACCTTGGTGAAAAGACGGGGAGAACAGGCGGTTGCGGATATCGGAATCTGCTCGGAAACCTACTAAGATTCCCTTGATGACTGCATTGGCTGACCGAACTTGTCAATTACATGGTGGAGGCACACCTGCTTTGGAGGGCGGCGCCATTGAAAGTCTTCTCGCGGAACTCGGCGCCAGTTGGGCCGTCGACCGAAAGCGGTTGCGGAAGATGTTCAAGTTTCCAGATTTTGCCTTGGCGCTTGCGTTCGTGAACAAGGTGGGGGCTATCGCGGAAAAAGAGAACCATCACCCGGATATTGAGCTGTCTTGGGGGGTGGTTACCATCCAGGTTTGGACTCACACGGTGGATGGTCTGACCGAGAGCGACTTCGTCCTAGCGGCGAAAATTGAGCGGTTAGTTTCGGAATAGGCCCCCAAGTTTTTCTTTGGTTGCCGGCCAATCGGATACGGGGAGTTCATAGTACAGTTTCGTATCATCGCCGTTGTCGCGTCTCTGGATCCCCTTGCTTTCAAAGAAGCGTTGCATTCGGAGATTGGTATGGTCTGTTGTGAAATACACAAGAGTGACACCGAGGACGTCAAAAGCATACGAGAGAACAAGAGAGTGACATTCTTTGGCGACCCGAGTCCCCCACACCGAGCGATGGACGATAATTCCGAACTCCGCACGCCGCTTTTCTAGGTCTATGTCTTTTAGACCGCAGTTGCCTACGACTCGGTTTTCGGCCCGATAGTGAACCGCGAATGTCATATGGGTTCCTTTTTCCTGAAGTGCGGTGAAATGGTCATAACGCTCTGCTACTTCCTCATCGGTCCATGACTCTCTTCCGAAGTATTGGATAAGATGTTCCATGGTGATCCGATCATTTAGAACTTCTGCGAGCTCCTTGTAGTCGGCTGGTTCTAGTGACCGGAGGAGAATGGTCTCCCCTGGGAGTTCGCACCTTGTCGGCACTTTTGGCATCCCTACCAGTACAATGATCCCGGTCAAAGAGGCGAGGGAAAACGCGGTTTCTGCCGCGTGATGTCCGTCACGGCCGGAGAACGATATTTTCCCGGGATGGCTTAGCGGACGTTTGGAGTGGTTGTCCGAGAGAACGGATGCAGCTGTCCGGTCGGGTGGACGCAGGTGTCCAGTTTGGCGGTCGGCCTTGTCCCTAAAGGAGGACTTATCTTTGTTGTTGCATAAGTACGGCGGCTTTTCGGGTTGGCCCGGCGGCTGCAATGTCCGTTGGCCGTGATGGAAGCGCAGAAGGCAGACCGTTCCGTTTGGGAGCACGCCAAGTGTATTTGCGAAGACGATCGCGGTGTTGCATTTGCCGAATATCTCGTGGTTTTGACCGCGGTTTCCTTAGTTGGTTCCGCCGCGGTGCTTGCGCTGGGAATTCCTCTTGTTCAGGCGTTTCGATTTGCCCAGTTGTTTATTGCGCTTCCCTTCCCGTAACTAAATGGAGAAAAGAAATGAAAACCGAAATAGAAAAAACGCAGAAGAAGTCTCTTCTGAATTGTGAGAAAGGCGCGGGCTTTAGTGAGTACTTGGTCCTTCTCGTCATCGTTGTTGTTGCCGGAATCGCTATGTGGCAGAGCTTTTCAGGCGTTGTCGACAGGAAGACTGGCGAGGTCGGAGACCAGATCAGGGACATGAAGTAATCAGGCTTTGGGCCTCGCCAACGAGCTACTAGGAAAGAGAGTACGGTCATGACAAACGGTTGGATAATGCTAGGTGTCGCGCTCCTCATCGCGGCTATTGCGGCGGTAACAGACACGCGTACCGGCCGTATCCCTAACTGGCTATGCCTGCCTCCTCTGGTCCTGGCACCGTGCTTTTACTTTTTCAACGGTGGCTCGTTGGCGCTGGTTCAATCTCTAGTGGGTATTTTTGCGGGAGGCTTGGTTCCCTACTTGCTTTTTCGAAGTCAGGCAGCCGGAGGCGGAGACGTCAAACTCTTGGCCGCGATTGGAGCACTCACCGGGGTTCGCTTTTCGATTGAATCGCAGCTCTTTGCCTACGTGATTGCAGCTGCATTTGCTATTTGTTTACTGGCGGTTGAAGGTCGACTCTCCCTCTTCTTAAAGAGCACCCTTAGACTTGTTGCTGCGCCCTTCGTAGGTAAGTCAAGGCGGGACCTCTACCGCAGAACGCAACCATCCCTAACCCCTATTCGTTTAGGCTTACCCATTTTTCTTGGTGTCCTTCTGTCTGCATCGCTAAGCCTAAGTGCACAAGGTGGCCCGATATGACAAGGCGGAAGATTGGCCAAGCGGGAGCTGTGTATCTCGAATTTTTGATTGTTTTCGTTCCCGTCTTTACCTTCTTTTTGTTGGTGTTGCAGTTCGGCTTACTACAAGCAGGTCGGTTGGGAGTCCGTCATGCAGCCGTTGCCGCAGCGCGCTCTGCCGTAGTTGTACTCGACGACGATCCGGCTTTCTACGATGGTCAAAAGCGCCGCTCTCTGGTTTCAACCAACTGCGGAGGTAACGAGCCCTCGAAGCTCTTAAGTGGACTACTTGGCAAAGCGTTGGGAAGTGGAAGTTCAGGTGGTGCTGTCCCAAGCGGTGGAAGCACCTGCAAAGGTGGCGCTCGAGGCGGTGCGGTTCGAACCGCAGCGATCGCTGCTCTGATGCCCTTTTCTCCGCCATTGCATACAGTTGTCGCGGGGACCAGTCGCGGGGGCGATATCGTCGGTATCGCGGGGAAGGCCCTCTACGCAATGGCCGCAACGGGTGTGTCTTTCCCATCACAACCAGGCGCAAATTCATTCGCCTCCTCCTTTGGAATCGATGACAACGTGACTGCGCGAGTCACGTACTTGCAGCATTGCAGCATACCCATTGCCTCTCGGCTAATGTGTGACAGCGGGCTGGCAATTTTCGCGGGTGTGAGTCCTCCGGAACGCGGGCAAGATCTCGAAAAATGGATTCGAGTCCAGAAGCGCCTTCGAGCGGCAAAACCGTGGCTTCGAGAACTACTCGACCATTCTTCACAAAAGGTTCTCACCGGGACTCTGCTACTGAAGGGGCGCTACTCGGTGGAACAAGCGGAAGCGACCCTCCCATTACAGGGAGCGAGCTACGCATACCCAAAAGGGAGTCCCAATGCGCCGTAGTTCACTCCTAAGGGAACAGAGTGGAGCCATCATGGTGATGGGGCTATTTATGGCGGTTGCTCTTATTTCCATTCTCTACTACGTCGTTGGTTTAGGCGACACCATTCTATTTCGTGAGCGTATGCAAGACGCCTCTGATGCTGGCGCCTATTCGGCTGCCATTGTTCACGCGCGGGGCATGAACATCATTGTCATGATCAACATCTTGATGGCCGCCGTCCTGGCAATCTTGGTCGTTCTAAAATTGATTTCTGCCACCTGTATCTTGGCAATCGGTATCTGCCTAGGTCTGTCTTGGGTTTCATTTGGTGCAGCCGCAGCAGCGATTCCTGGATTAGAGAGCGCAAGGCAAACCAGCGATCAGCTTTTCAATGGGCTTAAGACCCCTGTGTTTCAGTTCCTGCGAGGAGCGCGTGGCATTGCGGTGCTGGTGAAAAACGGAATTCCGGTTGCAGCACAAGCTGAGGTGTTTCATCTAACGACACATAGCTACGGTCAACGGGTGGATGCTTCCATGGTGATTCCGGTATTTGCGTCGTTGCCCGTTGAAGAGGACGCTTTCGACAGATTGTGCGAAAAGGCCGGAGAATACGCCGGTGAGATGATCGTCTTTCCAATCAGGAACATACTTCCTGGTTGGATAGCGGATAAGTTGGCTGGTGGCCTTGCCGGGACGGCGAAGTCGTTCAGTTCGTATTTTTGCGGCAAGAGCGGGGGAGCGCCGCCAGAGTTATCTACCAAAATTGATGAATACCTCCCGCCCGTGGATTCACAAGAGTCCAACCGTTGTCGCGACTCGCAGAACACCGGTTCGAAAGACCGTGATTGCCAGATAGCCGAGCAACAGGCAAAAGACGTACGGGACGCCATTGACACTGTAGATGGGTCGTGCCGTGGTGTTCACAGAGAAATGTGTGAGCGGCAGAAGGCAACAGCGCGGGCCGTTTGCAAACCTGGAACCCGTCCCAATCTTCAAACGTGGTGGTGGCAGCAGCAAAAGATCTCTCGCGTCTTTACGTTGGTCACCGAGCCCGGAAAACGAGCTCGGGTTGTTCAAATAGGTGATGATCGAATCGTAGAGTCCAAGTACATTGGCGGGTCGGAAGGCAGGAGCCGACCACCTTGCGATGGTGGGGTGTTTTCCCAGGCATGGACCGAATGGAGTGCTGCGCCTGAGGGTTTTGTATGCACATCAGGGACCACAGAGCCCAACGCATTTCTTATGCAGAGCAACGGTCACCGAGAGACCACGGTCACTTTTGATGTCGTGTCTGATGTGATTGGCTGTATGGCTCAAACCGAAAAGAAAATCGTTTTGAGTGAAAAACTTGTGGGAGCAAAAGACGATGGAAGCATGTCTCCGCAGAAAGCCCTTGATTGCGCGCAACTAGGTGATCCCAATTTTCAACTCAAAACGATCACTCATGCAAAGAGCGGAGGGGTAGCGAAATATCTCCCCGGAGTCGAACTCGCTTCTTGGGGAAATACGGCGAACAGTGGAGCAGGTGTCTTAGAAACCTTTGCGGAAAACGCGCGCCGTTTTTCTGTGGCCCAAGCAGAATACTATTTTTCACTTCCTGGAGCGTCGCGCGATGAATGGATGTGGACCATGGCTTGGCGCGCTCGTCTGAAACGCGTCCGCATGAATGGTGGTGTCAACCGCTGTGACACCAAAGATATCTCCGGGAAAACCGTTCCGTCGATCCTTGGAAATATAGACAAGTTGATTTTGCACTAGATTATGACGAGTTTTAGAAACAGAGAAGCCGGTGTCGCGATGACGGAAGGACTCGTGGTGTGCTTGTTCTTTACATTGGTATTCGCTGGCGTGGTCCACATGTCAAAAAGCATGACCAGGAAAATCCAAGTAACCAACCTGGTGCGGGGTTGTGCGTGGAAATACGCAGGATCTGGTTGTACCTCTATGCCCAAAGAGTGCAAAGGAGTCGCGTCTCAAGGTGGGCTCGCGTCTTCAAACGCAGGAACTTCTACCAATGGCGCTATTTCGGCCCTAGCCCAAAATCAAGGAAGCGATCTTGGAGGGTTCGTGCACGACATCATGCGGAAATTGCGGATCATCGGTGAAGCAACATCCCTTCAAAGCGAGAAAAATGTGACCCGTCCGGCACCTCTGGGGGGAGGGAGCGTAGGCATAAAAGGATTCTACAGTGTTCTCTGCAATGAGCGAAGCAGGTCGGCTTCCGATTTGATGAAAGAAGCTTTTTGTTCAGCAGTGAAGTTTGGTTGTTAATCATGCAAAAAAATAAGAAACGAATGATTGAAGCATTGTTGATATTGTTCCTGGCCTCCGTTTTGGTGACCACGACGACGTCACGTAGTGTGGTTGAGGCGGCAGAATCCGAGCTGCTGGACTTTGGCGACGGGTTAGTCGAAATCTTGGATACAGAAAACCCACCTTCGGGCATCTTCTTCAATGGTCGCAAGATGAAGGTACAAGTGACCACGAACGATCGAAGTGTGATCGACAATCTTGATTCGTTCGAGAACTGGTGTGATGCGGGGGGGGATTCAGTTTTCCGCCCGGTCCTAAGAGAGCAAAGAGACGAGCGCGGATACGTGGCTTGTATTCGTTCCAGAGGTGGAGATAGCTTTTGGGAAAGAGCTAAGAAATTTGCGGAAACTACGGATGTAACTGAGTTTGGCAAGGTGTATTACCTTCGCGCTGAAAAAGGAGCGGTCTCTAGCCGCGTGTTTGCGCTAAGCCTTGAAGACCGATTCCCTCTGGCTGATCTTTTTCCTGCAAAAGGAGATGCCCCTGGCAAAGATCCGCTCGATTTGCGCCCGAACGGCTCACGCCGCTTGGCGTCCGCATGGGTAGGAGAGGGCGGCCATGTTCTTGCGACCTACGAAATGAAGGGACAATTCGATGACTTGGTCGATGACTACGAGAAACAACTTACCAAGTTGGGATGGCGTTTCGTTGCGACAGAAAAACCTTTCCAGTGGATTGTACAAAAAGACGGTCACACGGCATTTGCCTTGCTGGCCAAAGAAGAAAAGGGAGCCACTGTCAACGTCGTGGCAATTTGAGTGAGGAGTAAGATGAACAAGGTAGCAATGACAGCTTCAATAACAGTCTTCGTATTGGGGACCCTTCTACTGTTTCGATATAAGCAGACATTGGAGTCTGATATCTCTGGTGGAAACCGTGTGCCCGTTCTGGCCGTGGCCAGCCTAGTGGAGATGGGTAGCCTTCTTGGCGAATCGGACTTGAGCGTTCAGGAAATTCCTGAGGCGTACGTAGAGGACAGACATATTCTTGTTTCTGACTCAGAAAAAGTCCTGGGTGTACGAGCAGCGAGTCAACTTACACCGGGGCAATCGCTGCTTTGGAGTGACTTACACGTTGCGCGAAATGGGCGCCATCTTTCTGGTGTGATTCAACCTGGGAAGCGAGCCATCACAATTACTGGGGAAGCCGATACGCTTCATAATTTAATTCGCTCTGGTGACAGGGTTGATCTCCTTCTTACTACAACCCGGGATGGCGGCATTGTCTCGTTTCCGCTCCTGCAAAACCTGCTGGTGTTAGCTGTCGGCGCTGACGTCGGTGATAAACTGATCACCCCGAGTAATAACCAAGACACGGAGGTGGTTGGAAGGCAGTCGACGACGCTGTCTGTCAGCCCAACCGAGGCTCAGTTAGTGGCGGTGGCAAAAAACAAGGGTACGTTGACTCCGATCTTGCGGAATCCAAGCGACTTGGAAATGCAGGAGAAGCCGGTTGAGACCTCGCTGCTAGATGTATTGCAGACTGAGAGACGGGCCGCGGTTCAGGGCACACGTTATTCATCAAATCGAGGGGTCGCCATTGAACGCGTTAAATAAAATTCGGGGGCTCTTTGTCTTCATGGCATTGCTTTGGAGCACAATTGCATGGGCAGGCATAGCTAAACGCACGCAGACCATTGTTGTTGGGCAACAAATCAGTATTCCGGCCGATGGCGTAGTCAAGTACTCGGAAGGCGTGGACGGCGTGGTTGATGTGCGTCTTCCCGACGACGGCAAAGAATTTATTGTCGTTGGGGTCGCCCCTGGCAACACGACTTTGCTGCTTATCTTCAAGAATGGTCGCAAAGAGCAAATCAATTTTATTGTCAAACCTCTCGAGTCCAAGGTTCCACACAAGGAGAATATTCGACTGGACTTCTACTTCGTCGAATTGACCGAAAGGGGCAATTCCAATTTTGGCGTGTCCTGGCCTGAATCTATCGGCGGAGGAACCGCTGAAGGAACTCTTGATCTGGTGGCTGGAACTACAGCTGGTTTTCTCCAGATAACAGGGCACGCCCTCCCACGGTTGGACGTGCTCCAGTCTACAGGCTGGGCAAAAGTAATGCGGCAGACGGCGGTCATCTCTGCCAATGGGAGCCAAGCACGATTTTCCAGTGGCGGTGAACTGAACATACCGGTTCAAGGATCGTTAGCCGCAGAAATCCGTCAGATTGAGTTTGGCACGACCGTACGAGTGCTTCCTCGATACGACAAGGAATCGGGCCGGTTGGAGTTGGATATCGAATCCGAGTTTTCTTCGCTCACGGGAGATGGAGCGGTACCAGGGCGTTCTCGATCTACGCTGTCCACCATTGTCAACGTGGAGTTGGGACAGGCGATTGTCCTTGCTGGGATCAATGCACAGAGTGAAGGCAGCAATAGAACAGGGGTGCCTTTTCTATCCAAGATACCTTTGCTCGGAAGATTGTTTAGCAGTGATGCGAACCGCAACGAGAATGTACAAACAGTGGTTTTCATCGTTCCGTCAGTCGTGAACCTTGTCGGTGCGAAAGCACAGCGAGGCATCCGCGAAGCCCTTGACGCGTACATTAAGTACGACGGAGGTCGCCCGTGGTTGGTAAAGGCAGGGGCGCCGGAAGGGGCAAAATGACGGTCAAGGAAAATTCGTTACCTCAAGATGCGACAGCCCTTCACGAACGGCCAGTACTTCCGATGGGGCCACTACCAACTCCTAACAGAAGGCTTGAAGCAAGAACGGTCACGTCGACATTAGATCTCGCCGAGGTCTCCGTTGAGTTACGGCGACGAGTTCACCGATTGGTCATCGAGTACCTAGATCTCGCCAAGATGGATCGAACAAAAATGGACACGGAACGGCTTCGGCCTCACGTCCTTGAAGCTCTTTGGAGTATTTGTTCTGACTTGGAAAGCGAATTCGATGACCGGGTCGACAAGCGCTCTTTTATTGCTGAGATGTCCAACGAGATCTTGGGGCTCGGGCCACTGGAAGAACTTCTGGCAGATCCGAGTGTGAGTGAAATTATGGTGGTCGACCCATCAACAATTTACTGCGAACGGAATGGCGTTCTGGAGCTGACCGACTTGCGGTTTACCGACTCTGATCTGGCGCGCGCAATTCTCGAACGAATTGTATCTCCGCTTGGGCGACGCATTGACGAATCGAATCCTTATGTTGATGCTCGGTTGCCGGACGGGTCCCGCGTTAACGCCATTATCCCGCCGCTAGCTCTTCGTGGCCCCTGTATAACCATTCGAAAATTCGCCAAAACGCCGTTGACAAGATTCGAATTGGTCAAGTTTGGGACTTTTACCGATCGAATTTGGCAGTTTTTGGAACGCACTGTCCGCTGCAAGCGAAATGTTTTGATTTCGGGCGGAACAGGCAGTGGAAAAACGACTCTCCTAAACATCTTGTCCACAGCCATTGGAAGCACGGAGCGTGTTGTCACTATAGAGGACGCCGCTGAACTGAGACTAGAGCAACCCCACGTGGTTTCGTTAGAGACCCGCCCCAGCAATATGGAAGGGAAGGGCGAGGTTACGATTCGCGACCTGGTAAGAAATGCTCTCAGAATGCGACCAGACAGGATTGTCGTTGGTGAATGCCGTGGCGGAGAGGCGCTCGACATGCTGCAGGCTATGAATACTGGCCATGCTGGGTCAATGACCACCACCCACGCCAATACTCCACGGGAAGCTCTTTCAAGATTGGAGACGTTGGTGCTGATGAGTGGTCTCGACTTGCCGGCGCAAGCGATACGCGAGCAAATCGGAAGTAGTATCGACCTTGTTGTTCAGCAGTCTCGGATGGAAGACGGAACTCGTCGTGTCACAAGTATCGCGGAGGTAATTGGAATAGAGCCTGACGGAGGTTTCGACGTTAGGGAGATTTTTGTTTTTGAAAGACGAGGTTTCGACGAGCAAGGCAGAATCAGAGGAGAGTTTCGGACCACCGGTTATCTTCCTTCCTACCTTTCTGAGTTTGAGAAATTTGGGCTTGTAACGAACGGAGCATTTCTATGAGCGCTGGATTGGTGGCAAATGCGGGAGTCCTGGCCTGCACAATCTCGGCGGGTGTTCTTACTTTTCTGACTTTGAAGGAGCGTTTGTCTTCTGATTCCGTTTTTCAGTTTGTGGGACGTGACTTGTGGGAGAAAAACGTGCAAGCGCTTTCTCAAAAACTATCTTTTCTGTTTGCACCTGTATCGGGGCCAAGCCTTGCTCTGTGGCATAGCGTTATGCTCCTTGCGCTTGGGTTCCTTGCGCTACTCACACAAGCGGTTTCGTTACTTCTTGTTCTTCCAGTAGTGGCAGTTCTTCCGTCTTTGTACCTTGAGCGTAAAGTAACGAAAAAGCGCGAGCTTGTAGGCGAGCAACTACCTCTTTGGTTAAATGCGTTGGCCAACTCTCTTCGTACCTCTGCGGCACTTGGAGACGGAGTTGAAGAGAGTGCGAGGTTGGTACCCGCGCCATTGTCTGAGGAACTGGATCTACTTATAAAGGCTGTGCGGCTTGGCGCCAATATGGACTCCGCCCTCCGGGGGATGAAAGCGCGCGTGAAATGTCGCAGTATGGACACAGCGATCGCAACCTTGTTGGTAGCGCGAGATACAGGTGGCGATTTACCCGAGGTTCTTGAAGACACCGCTGGTGCTTTGCGCGAAATGGAGCGCCTTGACGGTGTACTTCGTACCAAAACGGCGGAGGGTAAATCGCAAGGGTATTTGATGGGTGCTTTACCCTTTGCTCTCTGCGGTGCGCTTCATTGGATCGACCCGACTTGGTTGGGCCAGTTGACCCGGTCTCCTGTCGGTTACCTCATCATGGTGGTGTCGGGTGCCCTATGGATTGGTGCGGTACTTGTTGCGCGAAAAGTGCTTTCTGTGGATATGTAGAATGGATTCGTTGTTTTTTAACCTTGCTGTCTTTCTTTTTATGGTTCCGGTGGCTTTTTGGTGCTACCGGTTTGCCGAAGGACCAAACTCGAGTCGGCCGGGTTTGGGAAACCGTGGCGATGCCAGGAAAAACGCCTTAGAACAAGGATGGTTCTTTAGAACCGTGGAGCCCAGCATACGGTTCCTTTCTTTCAGGTTGGCTCAATTGCCCATTGGTGAATTCCGAAATAGACTGGACCAAAAAATCAAGCTGTCAGGTACTTGGTTGGGGTTAAGTGCTGATGAATTTATCGCCTTTTCTATCTTGTCCTGTCTCCTTGCTGCAGGCACAGGGGGCTTGCTGGGGACGTTGACAGGTCAAGGCCTTTGGCTCTCTGCCCCGGCTGGTTTCCTTGGCGTATTGCTTCCGAATTTGGAAATGGAAGCGTCACGAGCAAAAAGGCATCTCTCAATAAATCGCGGGTTACCTGGTGCGATTGATCTTGCAGCGCTCTGTGTGGGGGCGGGGTTGGACTTCCCGTCGGCGCTTCGCCATTCGTCTGAGCAGTTAGAAGATAAAGACGAATTGAAAAAGGAATTCTTGCAGATCCGTCGTGAGTTGTCTCTGGGCCATACGAGGAAGCGCGCACTTGAGTCATTTGCAGTCCGTGCTGAGACTCCAGCAGTTGTCGATTTTGTAGCAGCGGTGGTGCAGGCAGAACAAAAAGGAACACCGCTGAAAGAAGTCCTTCGGATACAAGGAAAAGTATTGAGAATGCGTCGCAGTGTAATGGCAGAAGAAGCAGCTGCTAGGGCTAGTGTATTGATGATGCTGCCTCTCCTGATGATTTTTGGCTGTGTGTTCTTGCTCTTACTGGGGCCATTTATCGTAAATATGTTGGAAAGTGGATTTTGATCATGAGCAAAAACTCTTTATTGGTGAGAAATAGTGATGGAACGAGTCAGAGGTATCCGATCAATGGCCGAATGACGTTGGGTACAGGAGGGGATATCGCCATTGAGGGCGCATCCCACCTCTCAAAGGAACACCTTCTTCTGGTTCCGCAAGGCCCTAATGGATGCTGGGTTGCACATGGAGAAGACCTACCAGTCATGACGACGCTGGAAGGTGCGTTATTCGAAAAAGGAATTGTCCCCTGGGGCGGTGTTTTGGAATTGGGGTCGCTCGAACTCCACTTTATTGCTGCGAGTACAGTGGCCAGTGCGGGAATCATGAAGCGGAGGAATATCATTGCCGCCGCCGCGGTCGTTATGATGGGCCTCGTTTCGTTTTTAGGGTTTTCTGGTAGAGACACGGCTGTTTCTGCACCGATCGATAGTGATGTCCCTTCTTTGTTTGCTGGAACGGCTTCTTGTCCGCAACAGGTGAGTCCGAAATTGTTCGCAGAAAAGATTTTGCGAGATGCATATGCGCGAGCTGAGAGATATCCATATGACCAGCGTGAAGGGGTATCGGCTACTCTGTCCTATCGAACGGCGTCCACTTGTTTACAAGTAGTGGACGAAAACGACCGTGCGAAGGATGCGGAACGTGCGTCCAAACGGTTGCAAACCACAGTCGAGTCCGATTTTGCGGTCGAACAGGTAAGGCTTAGACGCGCACTGCGTGCTGACGAACAAACCGTGGCGTTGGATTCGGTACGGTCTTTGCTTAAGTATACAAACCATCTAGGTGTAACGCCGTATTCGAAAAAATTGCAGTCCATCGAACGCGAACTTCAAAGACGACTGATGGAAATGGAAGGGAATGAATCATGAGGTGGATGTTATTAACCATAGTGGTCGTTACGTCTGCTTGTGGCGCCAGTGTGAAACGGGGTGAAATGCCCAGCGAGCCACTAGCGGAAGTCTCGGCGAACGAACTCTACCGGACAGGTCTTGCTTATAGTGCAAGACAGAACTTTGTGAGGGCGGAGCAGTATTTCATCGCTGCGATTGCAAAAGGGATGTCCGAGCATAAAGTGATCCCGAAAATCATGCAGAGTTGTGTCCTTTCGAACCGACTGGAATCGGCAGTCGTCCATGGAGAGGGCTACATTTCGAAGTTTCCCTCAGCCATGCCTATGCGCCTGCTCTTGGCTTCCATATATCTGGAGACGGAGAATTATGGCGCCGCGCGTGGACATTTGCTGTTGATACGGGAATCGGATCCGGATATGGCCGAAGCAGCATTTCTTTTAGGGCGTGCCGAACTTGCCATTGGAGCGAAAAAACGAGCTAGACGGCAATTTGCCGCCTATTTGCAGAAACAACCGAACGGGGAAGGCGCCCCCTTCGCTCGGGCCCAACTAGGTTCGGATAAAAAGCCGAGGAGAGTTTCACGATGATTCCCGACGTTATTTTCGAACGGACGCTAATGGAGTTCTTTGCTCCGATCAAATCGTTGTTAGAGGACCAATCCGTTAGTGAGGTGATGATCAATGGATCAAAAGACATACGAATAGAAAAGTGTGGGCGGATTGAGAAAACAGAGGCTGCTTTCGAGAGCGATTTTACGTTGGAAGCCGCGTTGCGAAACCTTGCTCAATACACTGGAAGGAAGCTCGATGCTTCGTCCCCTATCCTCGAGGGTCGACTGCCCGACGGTTCGCGAGTGGAAGCTCTGATCCCACCAGTGGCCCCAGATGGGCCGCAGGTTTCAATTCGCCGTTTTTCGAAAAGCGTGCTCTCTATGAGTTCTCTTGTCGAAAAAAGTACCTTGACCAAGGAAGCTGCAGACTTTCTACGAAGAGCTGTAGCGGGGAAAAAGAATGTCATCGTTGCTGGTGGTACTGGATCGGGGAAAACCTCATTTTTGAATGCGTTGTCTGGTTTTATTCCTGAGGGGGCACGAATCGTGACTATCGAGGACGCGAGAGAATTGAATTTACAGCATGATCACGTTGTAGCTTTGGAAGCAAGGCCTTGCACTGCGACCAACGGCAACCCTATCTCTGTTAGAGATTTGTTCAGGGCGAGCCTTAGAATGAGACCAGACCGAGTCGTAGTTGGCGAAATTCGGGGCGGAGAAGCCCTGGATTTATTGCAAGCGATGACATCAGGCCACGGTGGCTGCCTTTCCACTCTCCACGCAACGTATCCAAGAGATGTTTTGAGTCGACTCGAAACCATGGCGCTGATGAGTGATGTAGAACTGCCTTTAGACGCCCTTCGTAGCCAAATAGGATCTGCCGTGGATCTGATCGTTTTGGTCGCGAGGTTCGATGACGGAACTCGATGTGTCACTCACATTACACGGGTTGATGAGTATCAATTGGGTAAGGGGTACACGATGGAAGATGTTTTCTCGAGATACGAAGGTGACCTAGTCTGCAAACGACAAGGCGGGAAGGGCAAGGCATGAATTTCCCCAATCCGCCTACGTTTTTAGGGACTGAAGAAGTTGGAGATGACGAGAAGACGGTCGTGGTAGCAGCGAAACACCCCCCGCGGCACGCAAGAAATTACCCGCGCTGGCTCTTATCTTTCGGACTTGTTGTTTTCAGCGCGCTGTTTTCTTTTCATATGACAGGAGCAGTTGCCGAAATGCGGAAGGTCAAATTAGGAGAACAAGGGACCTTGGAAGGAGCTACAAAAGTACATCCTGTCGAAGGTATTCCAGTGAAAGGCTCGGGGCTTCAACGAGACATCAAAGTAGAGGAGCTCAAAACGCCCGCATCGGGCACAGATGCAGCTTTGGAAGCGAAAGCTGTTGATGCATTACTATCCGGCCGGTCCGACGACGCAATCAGGTATTATAGCGAACTTCATGCAAGAGACTCGAATCCAGCGATCGAGACGGTACTGCAGGAAATAACGAAGAAGAAGCGTAACTGCCAAGCACGAAATGAGGATGTATGTCGCGTTCTATAGGCTTTTTACTTTTGTTGGCTGCATGTGCGCCGGGCAGCGATAAATCCGCGGACGAGTTTCATGTCTCAGTTCTAGTGCAAGATAAACGAGGAAAAGCAGTAGGAAGCGCAGGTGTTCGCCTTGGCGAGAAGGTTGGACAAACAGGTTCAGACGGGGCTTGGGAAGTGGCCGTTACCGGAAAAGTGGGAGAAAAACTGCTGGCTTCGGTGGAATGTCCGTCTGGTTTTTCTCAGGACAGCGAAAATTTGGAAGTGAGATTGCGGCGGCAGCGAGCGTTGGAGTCCGGTCACGAGTTGCCTCTCAAGGTACGGTTCTTGTGTCGCCGCAACCAACGTACCGTGGCACTAGTCGTTCGGACGAGAATTGCGAACATACCCATACTGATAGATGGTGTCAGGCTCGGGACCACAGATACACACGGTGTTGCTCATATCCCCGTATCGCGAGAGGGAACGCAAAAGTTTGTGGTTACATTAGACACGTCGAAGAGACCGGAGCTTCGGCCTCAAAACCCATCCCTACGGTTTTCCATAGAGGACGAGTCTGCGATCTCGACCTTTGATCAGGTGTTTTCTCGTGCCGCCAAAAGCAGGCCGCGTAGACCTCGCCGAAAAACCGCTCCAGCGAACACTCGCCCTAAAAAGATTGGTTAACTCGCGAACGAACGGCGTTCCACGACCTTGCGGTGCACTCCGAGAATTCGAGCGGCAGCGGATTTGTTGCCTTCCGCTAGTTCTAGAGCTTCTTCAACCAGTGCACCCTCCATGAGTTTCAGCTTGTCGTCACCTTCTCGGTTCAAAACTCGACGCGCTAGTAGCTTGATGCTATCGGTTGGGTCTTTAGAATCTTCAAGATTTATTATTTCTTTCATGACTTCGGCATTAACTGGTCCCGCCGGAGCAAAAACAGATATTCGATCTATGGTGTTTCTCAACTGCCGAACGTTTCCGGGCCACTCGGAATTTTGAAGTAACGATATGGCGTCTTCCGTGAAAGTTAGGGGGCGTTCAAGTGCTTCCGAAAAATGGGAAACCAACTCGGGAATATCCTCTGCTCTTTTCGCGAGGCTTGGCACTGCGAGCTCAAGAACATTCAATCGGTAATATAGGTCCTCGCGGAATTCTCCTGCTTGCACTCTCTTAGGCAAATCGACATGAGTAGCCGCGACAACGCGGCCTCTGAACTCTAGATTGTGGTTTCCGCCAACCGGTCTGAAGGTACGAGATTCCAATACCCTGAGGAGCTTTGCTTGCAACTCTAACGGGAGTTCTCCAATTTCATCGAGAAAGAGGGTTCCTGTACCGACGGTGGTAAAAAAGCCGTCGTGTTTTTTATCCGCACCAGTGAAAGCGCCTTTTTCGTGACCAAAAAGCTGAGACTCTATGAGCGCTGCAGGCAGAGCTCCACAGTTTAGGTCAATGACAGGATCTTGTGGGTTGCGGCCAAGTGCATGGATAGCGCGGACAACTAGCTCCTTGCCGGAACCGGTAGGACCAGTAACGAGTACAGGGCGATCAGACAGTGCTACACGTTCAATCCTCTGAGAAAGCACCTGCATATGGCGCGATGAGCCGATTAACTCTGGTATGATCGGCATTTCTCGAGTTTGACTTCGCAGCGTCCGAACTTCGGCCTCAAGTGCGCGTCGGGAACGAAGAGTCTCCAAAAGAGGCCACACCATATCCGGACAAAGCTCTTCTTTTAGGAGGTAGTCGTAGGCGCCAGAACGCATGGCCGCGCGTATCTCCGACATGTCACTAAACCCAGATACAATGATCGGAGTAACCCCTGCGCGCAAAGCAACTTGGACGAGATTAAGACCATCTCTGTTTTCCGGGTCACGTTGCAAACGCAGGTCGATAAATGCTGCATCGAAATCTGTGGTCTCAATGGCCGCTTGTCCGCACGCTAACCCGGCTGCTTCATGCACCTCTACGCCTCCCAATGGGGCGATCACTCTAGTCAAGAGTGCTCGAGCGGTGTTGCTATCGTCTACTACTAGAACTTTCATGACTGCTTCTCCGTTTTGAACTGAAGCCTTATCCCGCAGAAAGCATCTGACGTTTCAATGCGGACTTGGTGTCCGTGAGCGCGAAGCATTCTACGGGCGACGCTTAACCGGAGGGCGCCTTGCTGCCAAGGCAGAGCATCGAACTTGTCTTTCAGTTTGCTTACGTCCGCGCCCACGTCTAGAGTTGTTTTCGTGCCGACAGAAAGAGTCGGCTTCCAGTCTAATCGGCTTCGATTCAATAAATCAGCGATTGGTCTCGCAATTTGTTCCCTCCAACCTTTTGGATGAGTCACCGGGTTGGATTGACAAAGTTCCCCAATCTTCACATCGCATCCCAGTTCAGAGATGAAGTGCGCAAGTGGAACTAGTTCGACGGCGAGGGGAGGGGACACGACCGACCGCATGTCTCCGACGAGTGCCCGCAGACGGTTGAACTCTACGCGCGCTAAGTCGTGTAGCTCTTGGTCAACGACGCTCTTCTCAGAGATTTCGTCTAAGAGCACTCCTAGCGCAGCTACAGGGTTTGCCAGCTCGTGGGCAATTTCTTCCGCGCATGTTGCAAGCGCAAGCGCGGCGCCTTGTTCGTACATCCTCATATTTTCCTCCATTCGGAACCAAACCTTCCCTTAGGTCGGGCCCTAGTGGCGGACGTAGTAGCATGGACACCCAGTTTTTACGTGACAGCTCGCACTAACTCGTAATGGCTTTTTTCATGCAGTTGGTATTGTTGGGATTGACGCGGCGAGGCAAAACTCTGGTTATTTTCCGTCCTCTGGAACCCCCGCGGTGAGAATCTCCGTCAAGGACTTTGACTCGCCACCCCGGATTGTTCCTGCATCATATTTCTTTTTGAATTCACCACCGCGGAACACATCGTGGTCTTGGCCTTCATGCCAACCGATAAATGGGAAGTGTTCCGCGTAGCCAAGCAGCCTCTGCAGTGAAGCGGGAAACGTTTTTGCAAGCTCTGGGGGAACGGCCAAGTATTGGTTTTCCTCCTGTCTAAGCCAACCAAGGGTGTATCCGAAAGCAAGTCCTAGGCGTATTGCATCCGTACTGGTGTTTGCCCCGCCGCCGTGGAGAACCGAGCCGTAATACACCACAGCGTCTCCTTTGTTCATGGTCGCCTGTACGATAGCGTCTTCTTTTCCGGGGCGTCGGCTGTCGTCCCACAAATGGCTGCCGAGTATAAAGCGCGTGGCACCGTTTTCTTCTGTGAAGTCGCTATGGGCCCAGATCACATTGACGAAAACCTCGGGCCCAGGTCTTTTTAGCGGATACATTGTCGTGTCACGGTGAAGAGGTTGTGCAGGTTGGCCGGGGCCAATTTTGATGGCCTGGGTGAAACTCAGTTGAAATCGAGAGCATAGTGACCCGAGAGTTTGGTCCACTACTTTTAGAACAGTTGGGTCTGTGGCAAGTAAACGACATCCAGGAGATTTGGCGATGAGCCCCGAGGTTCGAAGGGTCTGCATACCGGTAAAAGGGTTATTGCCCATCGGGCTTTGGTCATAAGGTTGAGACAACCACTTCGCTAGTTCGTCTCCTGCTGGTGCGACTGATTTCGTATGAGGTAGATCACGTATGACGACTGCGCCGTCTTGTTCTAGAGCTGAGCTCATTGCTCCAGGTTCACTAGATGCGTCGTACCGTTTGAGTCCCATCCACTAGAAAGTAACGGACTGCTTTGCATTTGTAGCCAAAAAAATACGTGGTCAGAATGGTCCAGGCGCGGTGGACGAATACGTCCAGCCTAGAACCAAAGCGTTGGTTCACGGAAGTCCCTGTTAGTGGAGTACCCCAACACTGCATGTTACCCGTTTTCTATGTTCCGGGATGGAGAGGACCTAGAACTCGCGCTAGTCGAGGACTCGCGTGCGTTCCAGATAGCTTGGCTCTTGCGTATGCGAGGTAAGGCCGTATTGCATTGTTTCGATTCCCCATCGGATTTTTGGGAGCGGGCTACAGGCGACAGGAACTTCCTGCTGAGGCTAGATGCCGTGGTTATCGACAACCGTTTCCGTGACCAGAAACAGACTGGCATCGGTCTTGCTCGACAGCTTCGTAGTGTATCTCCTAGTACCCGATTAGTTCTTAGCTCGAATGGGCATTTTTTCCCCCACGAGCTCGAGGCGTTCGATTTGGTCGTTGGAAAAGGACCCGTTCCAATGGATGTTTTATTGGGACGATGCACTGCATCTAGGGAGGCTGTATGAAACCAATTATATATCAAAAGAATATCGGGGTCCGTTTCGCAGATCTTGATCCGTACGGGCACGTAAACTCGTCGCTCTACCTGGACTACATCATCTCCTCGCGTTTTCTCTTCGCGAAAGAAGTTCTAGATGTGGACTTTGCTTCGATAGCAAAAAAAGGAGTTGGTTTTTATCTGTCCCATGCAGACATGCATTTCAAAAGGCCTCTGATAGGTGTTGGCGACGTGGACTGTAAATCTTGGGTGGAAAGTCTCGAAGGTTCTGTTCTTAGTGTTCCGTTCGAAATGACTAGAGAAGGGAAGACTGTGAGCGCCGGCACTCTTCGCTTCGCTGTTGTATCCACCGCCACGGGCAAACCCATCGCCTGCCCGGATTGGGTACGACCTCTTTTTTGGGAGGAGTAGCCGATGGAGTTCTTAGCCGCAGAGAATCCATACTCTGGATTAGTTGATTCGATTGAGGTGCCACCAATGAAAGACCTCGTAGAGAATTCTACGTTGCTTCATTCGTTCTCGACTCGAAAGAAGTTCGCCGATCCAGAAGAGGTTGCCGTTGCCGAATACACATTCTTTATCAACGAGACCTATCTCTTTGAACTAGTCGGGTTGCAGCTGCTCGGAGAGATGACGTCGCGCTTGGGATCATATGACGCGATTCCCGCTTTGGCAGAACAGTCGATCGACGAGGCACGGCACGTGGCTGCATACAAACGCCTGCTGGACCGTTTGCCAGTCTCTTTTTCGAACAAGAAACCAGAGGACCTTCATCAGGCATTTGTTGCCTCGGGTTCGGTAGAAGAAAACGCAGTTACTGCTTTTATAGTATTGGAAAGCCTAGCGATGGGCATGTTCTCCGCTAGAGCATCAGCCTTTTCTGGCACTTCAACTGCATCGCTCGATCGGCAGATACTCTTCGAAGAATCAAGACACCAGGACAATGGCCTTCAGATCTTGACGGACCTGGTTTTTGATGGGCGCATGACATGTGATGAGGTCATGGACGCTACGCGAGTGGCGACGAAGAATTTAGGGCGCTTGCTTTCTCCTGCGCCGCTTCTGCAACAGTTTGGGATTGACGGTGGGCATAAAGAAGTGAGTTTGTTTTCTAGCCAAGGTGTCGTTGCCAGGCAAAAGAAAGTAACCCAACGGTGTCTTGTCCACGCGTTGAGAAAATTACGAGAACGAACCAATTGGAGGGCCGCAGCATGAATCAAGCCGCCGCTTACTATGAAGGAACAGAGCATTCGTACCGGACCCTTTGTCCTTCTCTCTCTGGGCATATGAATATGGGGCTGTGGCCGTCTCAGACATTGCGGAGTGCGCAAGAAACGCTGGTACTCAATGGCCTTAATAGAGTCCGTGCCTCCAATCATACGATTCAAGTAGTCGTAGATGCAGGTAGTGGGTGGGGCGGAAGCCGGCAATTGGTTGCGGAGGTGTTTCCAAATGCTCACTACACAGGGGTGAACGTATCCCAAAAACAAATTGATGCCGCCCGTGCTTTAAACCAGGGTGTCGGAAACACGGAGTATCAATATGGTTCGGTTGAGGAGCACGCCAAAGAGGATTGGAAAGCGGACCTGTTTATGTCTGTAGAAGCAGCTTTTCATTTTGAAAATAAACGAAACCTTTATCGTAACGTGGCTAAACGGGCAAAGAGCATGTTGCTTTTGGAAATCTGCGTGACAAACGAAGACAATGTGCGAAACAACCCTCTTTTGCGTCCCGCTCTTGGTCACGCTTGGTCTTTGGACACCTACAATAGTGAGCTAACAACGTGTGGGTACAAGAATGTCGAAATCCAAGATCTGTCTTCCCAGGTTTTCGACGGGTTTAGCGATTACCTTCGGACCATTTCTCTACCGTCGTATGAAGGTAACGCAGCGGTTCTCAGGCAGTTTCGACTTGCGTTTGGGCGCATGGCAAAGCTCGCAAAGCAGGGAGAACTACAATACGTGCAAATTTGGGCGGATAAGTGAGTTTCGAGTCGCGGCTTACACAAGTCGAGTCCGAGTCGGACTCGGCGGTGCGGATCAGGCAATATAAAGAACTGTCTACCAATACTAAGAACGCTCGAGATCAGGCGACCGTATTGGCTCGAATCATCTCGGAGTACGCTATCGTTTCGAAACATGGCGATGCGATTCGGTGGGCCGACAAGCTTGCCATTCATATTGGCCTGCCAGATTTGTCGGTTGTTTCTGTTTGGCTTTGGTCGCTCTTTTTGTTCGTTACCAAGGGTGGAAGAGCTTTCCGGATATGTGTAGGCCTTATGGCATTTTGTTTGCGTTGGCGGCTACGTCCGTTTGCAAATTTTACTCATGTAAGAGCTGTTGAGTTTGCGCACTTCTGGAAAGATATTCGTACATGCAGGAGCCATGCGTTGTTTTTGCTTTGCTGTGCAGAAAATGAAACTGAAACAGCGAGGGCACTGTCTTGGTTAGGGTATTCGCACGCATACGGGGGTGGCGGTTGGATTGGGATTCCTTTGCTTCGGAGGGCTCTTGCGGTACTTCATAAGCGAAACGACACGGAATGTTTGGCACAGAACTACCCGTTGCTAGCAATCGCGTACTCGATGAACGGAAACCCATCAAGATCCCATCACTATCATCGCTTGTTTCTCGCCCGTTACGCGGGGGAGAACGCATTCTATCGTTTGCTCGCTCTTACTACGCTTCAAAATGTTGCTTTTGAAAACGGCGATTTTGCGGCACTGCGACGGCTGATCGATCGTTGTTTTGCACAGAGTTTTGGTTTAGTCGCCAGTCGGCACCACATACAAATCTATGGTTGGCTCAGCGTTCTTCATGCCGCGGAAGGTCGCGAAGAAGAGGCCAACACAGCAATTAGCCAGTCTCGTAAAGCCGCACTCCAAACCGAGGACCCACTGGATTGGACGATTCACTTTCGTCTGGTGGCTCTTACGCAATTACTTTTGGGAGATCGTGTGGCTGCCTCGGAATCTGTCTTGGAAGGTCGAAGGTATTGCGCCGAATATGGAAATCCAGCCTACTACGTCAAAAGCTTGGACAATGTGGACGCCGCCCTTTGTCAGCCATGTAGCGGAATGGGAACACGATACCTGTCATGGTTGTTCGAGAACGCGCACCGCTATGCTATTTCTTGTGATAGACCAACATCGGCGCCTCAAGAAGCGACTTTTTACCGCCTCGGTCACCGACTTAGCAGCGCTCTGTCTTCTAGCTTTGGTTTTAGCCTGGAACTGCCATTTACGGAAGAACGCCTTATCTCTGCGTTAGGGAGGACGTTTGCAAGCGATTGTGTTTTGGTTTCTGGTAGTGCCGAAGAACTTAGAGCTACAGCGCTCAGGAAATTGGGAGGTGAAAGCCTTTCTATGCCGAGTGCAACAGACGGCGATGTTCGACTCGTTGGAGACGATGGCGCATTGTTTATTGGGTGCACAGGTCCGACCACGGACGAGGTCGAACAGCCAATTGCGGTGGGGATTCTATTGCGCGACGTGGACTTAGCGACTGAAGCTCTTCATCAGACCGCATTGCGAATGCTGTTAACGCATTTTGTTACGGCTAAATCCATTCGAATTTCGCGCCAGCGATATGCTGCCGAGCAGCGTGCTGCGGCCATTGGGCGATTAACCCGGATGTTTGCGCATGATGTCCGCCAACCGTTTTCGATCCTGAAAGTATTAGTCGAGTCGCTTGGACAAATCGAAAATCCAGCAGAGTTTAAAGAACTGGCTTCTGAGTTTCAGGGAGAACTAGAGCGGTCGGTAACGTCTGTGGAGGCCTTGATTGAAGACGTTTTGGAGATGGATCGAAAGGAAAAGGTGATCTCTACAAGTATTCCTCTATCGAGTGTTCTCAACGCTGCCGTTCACCAGGTTGCACGGGTTAAAGCCGATAGTGATGTGGACTTTTCCTACCAATTTGACCACACGCACGAAGTTCTCGCGGATGAGGTTCGGCTACTCCGAGTTATCAGTAATTTAGTTACCAATGCCATAGAGGCTATGAAAGATAGAGGAACTGTCTCATTAAAAACGTCGGATAGAACGATGGGTGACAAGCAATTCGTCGAAGTGGT
This sequence comes from uncultured Kofleriaceae bacterium, assembly GCA_964410875.1. Taxonomy (GTDB): domain Bacteria; phylum Myxococcota_A; class Polyangia; order Haliangiales; family Haliangiaceae; genus CAYPIX01. The sequence goes on along the minus strand of CAYPIX010000005.1, from coordinate 56,017 downwards.
GGTTTCCGATACCGGTCATGGCATCGAACCCGGGGACTTGGAACTAGTATTCGATCCGCTTTTTACAAAAGGAAAAAGTCAGGGAACGGGGCTCGGGTTAGCAATAGCGAGAAAAATCGTAGAAGCGCACGGCGGAAAAATTGGGGCACGGAGCAAGGCTACGGGAGCAGAATTTTGGCTTCAGTTGCCCGCGGGCCAAAAAGATACCGAGCTTGCAACGAGGTTGCCGTCGTCGTGTCGAGAGGTCGTTTCCCGTCACCTGCCTTTTATGGGTCGAGTGTTGAAAGCCCCTGAAAGACAAGATGATCTAATACATACCGAGAATCTCTTGTTGGCAAAATTGAAGGGGCACGGAGAGGGGTTAAGACTCGCCGTTATTGATGATGAGGCCATCTATCAGAAATACTTAGCTCAACAGGTTGCGAGCTCTAAACTCGCAGATTTCGTGGATGTTCACGGATTCTTTGGCGCTAAGGATTTAGGCCTCTTCGTGGCTGACTTGTTCATCGTCGATATAGAGCTAGGCGAACAAGAGTCGGGTCTGTCGGTTGTTCGTAGACTTCGGACTACCAATCCAAATTCGGCAATCGTGGTCCATAGCAACTCCATCGATTCAGAACATTTCCGAGCTGCGGCGGAGCTCGGTGCGGATGTTTTTCTGCCGAAGCCCATGAGCCGTTTACACTTACTTAAGGCGCTGCACCTTTCGCTGGATACTGAGATTCTTGAGCGAGCGAGCTAACTAAATGAGCGTGGTATGGTCGTTTTTTGGAAGAGAACGGAAGAAAAGAGATCAAACAGCGCCTGATAGAGCTACGCGAGGAGCTGCGGGCTGCACTGGCGATATCAAGCACCTCCGCCGCGCCTGTAGAGCTGGATCAAGCTGCTATGGGGCGAGTTTCTCGAATTGATGCGATCCAACAACAAAAGATGATTGAAGCGGGACGGGAAGGGCAACAGCATCGTTTGGCTCAAGTGGAAAAGACCCTTCTACGAATTGACGATGAGGACTTTGGTCTTTGCAGTGACTGTGAAGAAGCTATTGACCACCGGCGGCTGCTGGCTCGGCCCGAGTCTCGCTTATGCGTAAGTTGCCAAGCGCAAAGAGAAAATTAGCGTAAAGGAACCAGTGCTTCTGAGAGCGGTACCGTAACCAGGTCCGCGTCATCCCGAAGAAGCTTTTGGGAAGGGCGACCGTTGAGGGACGCCCAGGAGTTTGCGTAAACCACCACGTTGCTATGGCCCAATAGACGGTACTCAGCTGCAAGGTGTTGGGCGTACTGCTGAATCATGTCGGGTTGGGTTGCCATCATTTTGACCTGCAAAGGCGTGAGGGACTGTCTAGGGTAGTGAGTAAAAGAAGTTTTCTCGGTGCGAACAGTGAAGTCGACGAGACCGGTTTTTTCAATGAGCATGACGCGCCAGGCAAAACGGTACCCTCTCTCGGTCCAGTTGGTTGTCCCGGGATAAAAATAGTGTCTAAGGGGTAAAGCAATCTGAAGGGCGAGGAAAATGACGGAAGCCGCGATGGCGGGCCAGGGAAACTTTTTGTCTGATACAGGTTCGGAGTAAGTTTCTTGGTTGTGCGGGTATCTGGGCCAATCAGGCGCGAAAAATAGCGTCGCGGAAATCAGCATGACCCACGAGAAAATCCCTACGGGAAAAAGTAACCAGATGGATATGTGAAAGACCACGCATACCAAGTAAGCGACACGGCGGGTCTTGGGAATAAGCAGCCAAATAAAAATCGTAAGATCGAAAAAAAGTCCGAAGCAACTCATTGCATAGGCGACCCAACGCTGAGTTAGCAACTGGCCGATGAAAGGTATCTCAAGATAGGCTTGTAGCCAGGTTTGGAGAGGCTCTGCGTTCAATATCCAGTCGTGGCCGACTTTTGCTAAGCCCGCAAAGAAATACACTAAGGCAACCTGCGCTCGCAGTAAGAGATAGCACCAGAACGGTACGGTTCCCGATTTACCCTGATGGGGGGAGGTCATGGCCCAAACGTTTCCTGTCGGCAAAAAACAGAGCAGGAGGGAAAGGAGGCTGACTAGATAGTAATGGTTTAGGTACGTCGCTTTGTCTATTAGTTCGACGTATGTGAAAGCAAAAAATAAAATAGCAGCTGACAGACGTGGACGAAGACCTGCTGCAAGCGCAAGAGATGCCAGGCCCATCACCGAAAAGTGGATGTACATCCCGATGCCTGGCCACGGTTTTATCCAGTCTTGGCCCCAATATGAAAAATGGTAGGAGGGGCTGATGTAGAGTTCATGTATCCACCCTTTGCTCCAGAAACGCACCACAGCGAAGCACATTAAAAGGCCAAAAAGAAGGCGAAAGGCAGCTAGCCCTCTTGCATCGACTTGGCGTTCTAAGTAGGTGCGGAAAGCGTGTGCATCAATCACCATCGTTGTCGTTGAAGGCGGGCGCTAAGGACAGAGCACCAATGATGTCGACTTGCACTAATCGCTGGAGAGATGTAAGCGCATCCAAACTTGGTGCGATAGCTTCCGGATCACTGGCCATGGTGGAGGTCAGCGGTTCCGGAATACGATCGAGGGCCAACCGCACGGTCTCCAGGTTAGCTCGCATTAGATCATCAAAATTGTGGCTTCGTTCTTTTGCATAGCTACTCAGGGAAGCGCCTGTAGAAAAGTAGAGCCTTTCAATTCCAGTGATATTGTCCCGTATATCGTCGATCGAGCGCCCACTGTATCTCGATTCTACGTCCTCAGCCGAGACGCTGAGTTTATCGGAACGAATATTTTCCACAGTGAAAGCCATACGGTTAACGACCTCGCTGAGCGCCGCATGTGTGTCATCAAAAATACCTCCATCTGCGTCTTTTAGTTCGCCTAAGTAGTTGCCCTTCGATGGAGACCACGCGTCTATCATCGAAGACGCGTTTTCGTTGAGGTCTACGGTAAGAACTTGAAGGTATTGGCAAGATCTTGGAGTACCAATGAGTTCTTCGAGGGCGCCTTCACGGAAGAGTAAATACTCAATTACGGGAAGGCCCTTTGCTGGCGCTCCGAGTGCTTTTGGCTCGATCGTGTTTACTCCTGCCAGAACAGAGACGATAGAACTTTCTCGTACTGGCCAAAAGTCGATTTTGGGCCCAAGTCTAAGTGGAGCTTCCTCGTAAGGGCCGAAAGCGAATACTTCCATTTGCTTCCAGGGTGCTCGCGCTCGAAGCCAAGCGTTTCGAGCCTCTTGTAGCCTTTGGTCGTCGGGGCCCTCGCATAATCTAGAGGTCGTTGTTGAGAGCTCGTCGGTCCGTTCTTTGAAAAGAGAATAAGTCGGCAAGATCACTTCTTGGCCCCAGGAACTTAACAGTTCAGTTTGTGTCGTAGGTGCACTGCTGGTACAGCCAAGGGTGTAGAGCAAAAACGAAAGAGTTATGGGTTTCATAAAGACTCCACAAAATGGACTAAGGAGTTACGGTCGGACTTTTCGAGCTCTTTGAATACGGTCTTTGACTGGCTTGCCTCTCCACCGTGCCATAGAATCGCTTCAGTAACGCCTCGAGCCCGACCATCGTGAAGAAGTCTGTTGTGTCCATTGACTGTGGTGTAGAAACGCAGTCCCCAAAGAGGCGGTGTACGCCACTCCGAACCCGACGCATCAAAGACGGGGCGGTTGTCAGCGAGTTCTGGGCCCATGTCATGGAGCAGGAGATCCGTGTATGGCCAAATAGACTGGTTTTCTAGCTCTATAAGGTCTGACTCGCCCGTTTCATGGTTTGGTGTATGGCACGCGGCGCAACCTATTTCGTAGAAGAGTGCCTTGCCGCGAAGAACGTCTTCGCCTTTGAAACGATCGCGGGCGGGAACAGCGAGGAGGCGGCTGTAAACGTCAACTCTTTGCAATAGTTCGTTCGAAAGCTCAGGAGCGCCTCCACTAATAGCGGAGTTGCAATCTACTTGGGCCGAGGTGCAGCTTTGGCTTTGGAAGAGCGATGTCGTGATTCCAATATCGCCGAGGAAAGCTCCAGCGGATTGTTGCTTGATGGTCGGTTGTTCCGCTTTCCAACCGAATCTGCCCACCACCCTTGTCTGGCGCTCCACATCCCAAACTCGATTGACTCGCCCGGAAATTCCATCTCCATCATTATCGTTTGGATCGGCAAGGGATTCCAAAGCACTCGCTGGTATGGCCTCTAAGAGTCCAAGACCAACCATTGCTGGCGCGACACGAGGTGAGGTCAGAATGTCGTCCGATAAAGGACCGTAGGCTAACTCGGCTACGGAGTAGCTGGGCTCTAACAGATCGTACGATGTTCCGTCGGAAAACTGACCTGTGACCACGGACGTTCGCAACAAAGGAGTACCTTCGGTTGGAACCCCGGGGTTAGAAAACGGTTGTAGCTGTCCACCGTAAGATGGGTCGGGTAAGGGCCCTCCGTGCTCATCGGTGCCCGGTACACTTAGCCGCAGAAGCAGCGCGACAAAACTCTCTTCTGGCGTGAGCGGTGGGGCTCCCCGGCCATCCTTGAAGTGGCAGGCGGCACACGAACGAGCATTGAATAGGGGGCCAAGCCCGTCACGCGATTCCGTACTTGCCGGCGCCTCCACCCAAGGCTGATTAAAAAAACCATTGCCCGAGAAAAACAGCGGTTCGTTCTCAACGGATATGTTTTCCACCGGAAGCGTGAAGGCATTGCTGCCAAACAAAAGTGTATTGGTAGTTGAGCCGCCGGGTAACTCTTCACCATTCTGATAAGACGAAAATTGACTGCTACTTTCACAGCTACCCAAAACCAAAATGGCGATTGGAACCCAAAACAGGGTGGTCTTTACTCTTTTTCGAAGCAAACTTATTCCGGCGAAGGGATCGAAAGGTCGAAGAGACGAAAGACCTCTTGAAGCGAACGCTCTTGAGCACGAAGAGCGTCAATCAAAGATTGAACCCGTGCTCGGCCCTCCGTATTGCCCGGAGCAATCTCGTTATCGAATGGAGGTACTAAGGCGTTAGCTGCGGCAAGGCTTACAGCTATTTGAGCGTCGAGAGTGTCTGCTAGCGCTGGGTCGGCTGCGCGAACCACATCACCGATGCCGGTACCGGCTATTGGAGAGCCGTCGAGACGCAGGTAGTTTCCGTCCCAAACATTGAGAACGCCCTGAATATCTTGGATCATGTCGCGGTGGGTATTGTCACTGAAGCAAGAATGCTCGTCTTCTTGATCTCCTGAATCCAGAGCGGTTTGCAGTCTTTCGCCACCAGTTTCAAAACCGGAGAGAATGATCATGCCCGTCAGGACGCGTCGGAGTCCTTCCTCATCGCCTATAGTGCTCCATGTCGCTCGGTAGGCGCCGTTATTTGACCATTCCTCGGATACCGATTGAAGGTTTGCCACAAGAAGAGTTGATACCGTTGCTAGGTATTGGGCTCGTCTGGCTTGGTTTGATGCGGTCCCTCCTACGACACTATAGTCTGTTGCTGGTCTCTGACCAGGACCGGCAGTATTTTGATCTTGCCCCCAAAGAAGAAATTCAATTGCGTGAAAACCGGTCGCGATATTTTCTTCGCCGCCATTTTCATTTAGATTGACCAACGTATCAATATCGATGGACGTCGTCCCATCATTGATAATCCCGGCTCCGTTGTTTCCGGCGACGTAGTCAATATATGCTTCATCAAGAGGCCATGCGTTGATAAGTCCTTCTGGACCGTTGGCCGGGTTGTCTATAGGTCCGTCATAGAAGCGGAAGACTTCAGTCTCTAGGTAGGGCTCTCGGGAATCTAGCCATGCACTTTGAGCTACCTGCTGGGATAGCGAGGAAGGCGTGGCGATAAATGCGTTAACCGCTTGATCGAGGGTCCTTGCTGCGGTGACGGAATCCTCGTAGTTTGCCGCTGCAATACTGGCGTAGGTCGCAAGTGCGTCGCCGGTGTTGGGGGGTAAGGGTGTGCTGGTTTCACCGCCGCAAGACGCGGCCAAAATAGCCACGCCCCAGAGAGAGAGAGTTCTTTCCATTTCGAGAGTCTGCAGGACTGTTTTTGAAATAGAAAGTCATTTTCGATGACAGTCTTATGTCCCTGAAATTACAGGTATGGGTTCTGTCGTGGTGGTGGAGGGGGCGGATTCTGCGCAGGCGGTGGATACGGTGCGTAGTTGGGGTCTCGCGGTTGCCGCTCGTCCAATACGCGGTCGAGCTTGTTTTCGATACGGTTTAGCTGTTGTTTTTCGCGGCCGCGGATAAAGGAGCCGTGAATGAAAAAGCTGAAGACGTCAACGGCGTCGAAATCATCGATACTGTCGGAGTCAATTCGAGCGGTGTAGCGCGTGTATTCCACACCGGGGCGCAGCACAAATGTTTCTCCGCGAATGTCGAAGCTCAGCGCTCCGCCGATTCCAAAAAGACTGCCACCGAGATCGCCAAAATCTGCGTCGGTTTCGCTGTATCGGGTGAAGGTACCGATTGGTGCTATGTTTACGCCGAAATTAGGACTTAAGTCGAAGGTCGCTACCACCGGCAGTTTTGCCGTTATGCCCTGCACAACGAAAGCGGCCTGGTAGTCCAGACCGGGTGCCACCGCAAGATGGAGTGAATCGCTTTGGTAAAAACGGTACTTCGCGTCTAGGCCAAGGGCGAGAGAGCCCAGCGCGACACGGCCACCAATCTCGAGATTGTCGGCTACGCCCACGTGATAGGTAATTTCTGGAATTAGATTGGGGAGAGCTATGCGACCACCGTCGGGCGTCCCAACTGAGAATACAGAGGCCGTTACGCCAAAGGAAGACTCTCCAGGCTCCAAGACTTTTGCCGAGTGGTAGTTACCAGATGTTATGCAGCCGGAAGAAAGAGCCGCCGCTAGTACGAGATAAACCTGTCTGATTGAACGGTTTCGCATGGGTAAAGTGTCCCATGCGAAAAGACAAAAACGCTACCTCTCCTCCAGGAAACAACGCTTTGATGTGACCACTCCCACGTTCATTTCCCCTTGGTCCTGCAAGGTAGCGACAGGAGAGATCTCCAACCAAGGATAGTCCTTTTCTGTCACAGGCTACCGGAGTAGCCCTCTGACTAATGGTAGCTGCAACAAGCGGTGAACCCCGAAGTTCAGGTGTCTTCAGTCGGGAATAGGGCTTGCTTGGTTCTTTCGTATGCTCTGTCTGGGAAGAAGAAAAGTGCTGCTCATAACCCTCACCTTAGGGGGGGCTTTGCTAACGACGCCCGTCGCATATGCGGGTGGAATTAAGCGCTCGAGGGTCCGTACCAAACAGCCGCGGGTGAGCAAAAGTGAGAGGCGGCAACGGGTCGTTGTGTTTGCTGGGCTTCCCGGTTCTGGAAAGTCAACTCTCGCCAAGGCAGTCCAGAGGGTGATTCCAAAGGCTGGGAGGACTTCGTTTGGCGATCAGGTTCGAAGTTACGTAAGCGAGAAGGGCTGGGTAAAGAATCAAGCGAACGACGCCAAAGCGTCTCAGCACTTTGCCAAAAACCCCCGACTACTAACCGACAGAGTAGTCCGAAAAATCAAGCAAATGGGGGCGGAATGGACGTTGGTTGATGGTGCTCGCGAGCAACACAATGTCGAGCGCCTTCGCGAACACTTCGATGTCACCGTTGTTTCGTTGGAAGTTTCACAAGGTGAGCGCTTTAGCCGAATGCTAAAACGGCAGCGGTTCGCCAACGAGACGGAAGCAACACTTAGGGCAAGGGACAAAAGAGAACTCGCCCTCGGTGTGAAAGAAGTGATGGCCCGGGCAGATATGCAAGTGGGAGGTACGCCTCTGTTTCGGATTCCCGCGGTCGCGCGGGTCTTTGCTGAAACGCTTCTGCGTGGGGCGAAAACCAAGCCGGGTATGCCGATAAGAGCGGGCGGGGCAGACTGGGCCTACCAACTGCAAAACTTGCGCGCTGCCGCTGAGGCTGTTCCTAGCTCTGGTCGGGCTCGGTTTCTTTCCAAGACGCTCTTGAAAATGCCCCGAATAGCTGGTGGCAAGGATACTGGCTTCGCGATTATTCGTGATCGAAAAGCAGAGTCGGCACCTTGGCAGAAAGATCATTTACTCGCGGTTCCTAGCGGTGAGGGCGATCAACCCGTTTGGCTTCATCAAGTAAAAGACCCGCGGTTTCTCGGCAGGATGGCAAGGCGGCTTAGCGGCACGCTTCAGTCCATTCACAAGGACAAGGGTGGCTTTGCCGATATAGCCCTTTGGGTCAACTTGCCAAATCGTATCAGCATGCCGGTCCTCCACTTACATGCGAAAGGTCGACCGAAGGTTAAGAGGTACGCCGAGGTCAATCGTCGAAATTACCGGGAAATCTCGGCGAAAGGTAAAGGCGACTACCGAGTTTTTAAGGCTAAATCTGAAAACCTAGCGTCACCATTTGTGTTGGTTGCAAAGACGCCAAAGACGAATTCCGCCCGAGATAGACTGCTGGGCATGATGATGATGGACGCCGGAACCACCGCGACAAGCACTGGCATTTACAATGGTCGAATCGAGGTTTCAGTCACGGATTCACTCATCAAAGTACGTGTAGTTGCTCGCCGCTAAGTCGACTCTCCGGATTCATGGAAATTAATTTCCGGTGTACCCATTCCTTCATTGAGGCGTCGACGGGGATGCCGTAGGCTTACGGGAATAAAGTATGATGCTGGCGTGTCTTGCTTCCCGGAACCCGTAATTTGGCCGAGATAGATTACAAGTTATTTGAATCGAGAAGCCTTGAGCTTCTCTACAAGACTGACGCGCAGCTCACGCCGACTTATTCTGCATATCGAATTGGCTGCAGCGTATCGGAGGCAACAGAGTTTCTCGACCGAATGGCCACCGCGGGGATTTTGACTATTGAAGTCGATGAGAACGGAACGCTTTTCTATGACTTAAACGGTAGGCCTTCGCCCAGTGGAGAACCGCTATCGTGGCAGCAGGGGCAGGGCTCTCAAGATGTTCCCGGTTCAGATTTTAAAGCGCCTGTCCAAATCCAGGTGACTAACCATCTGCCGGCATTGAAACCAGAGAAGAGCGTTGGGTTAGCCGCTACCTTGGGATTTCTATTCGGCCCGTTGGGGATGCTTTATTCGACCGGGCAGGGAGCCTTGACAATGTTTTTGATTGCTCTCATGGCTACCGCTGTCCTTCCTGGTTCGGCTCTACTCCTGGCGCCGGTTTGCGCAATTTGGGCAGCGACGGCGGCCAATCATACAAACGAAAAACGACGCAGAGAACTAGTTGCCAGCACGACAACCACAACAACGTCGTTACCGCGTCAACCAGTTTTAGGCCGCCTTGGCGCGCCGTCTGCACTACCGCTGCCCCCTAAATCTTCAGGAAAAAGCGAAGAGTAGTTATTGAGCGCGGTCGACTCGTAGCGAGAGTGTTCCGAACTCGTCCCGGTTGACAACAACGGCCCATGGTTGACAACAAACTTCGCAGTCTTCAATCAACTGACCTGAGGTGTCTGGGTCAATAACGAACTCGACGAACTCGAAGCAGTAGGGGCACTGCACGTTCTGAGACTCAGTTTGAAGCACGCAAACTATTGGACGACTTCTAAGAGCTCCACGTCAAACACTAAGGTGCCGGCTGGTCGGCCAGCTTGTCCTTGGTACGCAAGAGCTTCAGGTATCCAAAACCTAAACTCGGCACCTGGTTGCATGAGTTGAAGCCCTTCGGTCCATCCAGCAATCACGCCGCTTAGCGGAAACGTGGAAGGTTCTCCGCGGACTACTGAACTGTCGAACATGGCCCCATCGGTGGTCCAACCTGTGTAGTGAACTTTTACTCTGTCGTCCTGAGTAGGGCTCTCGCCGGTGCCGGTTTTGAGAACTTTGTAAGCAAGGCCACTGGCTGTGGTTTCCGCGTCCGCGGGTGGCGCCGCCACGTCGCTGGGTGCCGGCAGGTTCGAAGTGGAAGAACTACTGCCGCAGGATATGAAGAACAAACTAGCAACGACAACGCAGATCTTGGAGACAGAGCTTTTCGACATGGAGCGCAAGCTACCCCATCGCAATCTCGAGTGCTAGCCTCATCGTGTGTGCGGTATTGCCGGCATAGTGAACTACCGTAGCGAGAAGCTACCGGAACAGGCTATTGAAAAAATGGTGCGTTCTCTGACGCACCGTGGTCCAGATAATTCGTCGACTTCCATGCTCAAAAACGCATGTCTAGGACATACCCGCTTGAGCATCATTGATGTGAGCGAACACGCTCATCAACCAATGGAAAGTGAAAATGGGCGGTTCCATTTAACCTACAATGGGGAACTATATAATTTTGTCGAACTGCGAGACGAACTTATTTCTTTAGGTTGTCTCTTTCGTACAAACTCCGATACCGAGGTGGTGCTCGCATCTTTGATGCAATGGGGTAGTCAAGCAATCGCGCGTTTCAACGGTATGTTCGCTTTTGGACTTTGGGACGTGGAAAAGCAAGAACTCTTACTTGCAAGAGACCGCTTTGGAATTAAACCTCTCTATTACGAAGAAACTGAAGGAGGGATTCGTTTCGGCTCAGAGATCAAGAGCCTGCTTGCCTGTGATGACAGGTCTCGCGACCTGAACTGGCAGGCCATGCGCGAGTATTCCTTCTACGGAAATGAAATTGGGGACGAGTCTTTTTACAAAGGAATCTTTTCGCTACGACCTGGTAGAATATTGCGCTTCTCCTCAGAGGGGTTCAAAGAGGAGCGATATTATCGGTCTCCTCCAACAAGTTTCGCCCCCTTGACGGAAGTCGAGGCAGGGGAGGAGGTCGCACGGCATCTGCGGAGTGCCGTCCATCGCCATTTAGTAAGTGACGTACCACTTGGGATTCTCCTTAGTGGCGGAATCGACTCTTCGGCGATTACGGCTTTGGCAGCAGAACGTGTAAGCCGGCTAAAAACGTATTCTATCGGGTTTGATTTTCAGCGAGTGCCGGAGGAACTCGAACGGGCAAGATCTATCGCTGAACGATTTAATACTGATCATAGCGAGGTTCGCGTGTCGGCAGACAATCTGCCGGGTCTTATTGGCGATCTTGTGCGTGCCCACGACCAACCATTTGCCGACGCAGCCAACCTTCCCCTGTTGTTGGCAACAGAAGCGGTTCGCGGTAGCGTCAAGGTTCTTCTTCAGGGTGACGGTGGAGATGAACTCTTCGGTGGATATCGCCGTTATGCTGTCCTAAGTCAGCTGGCACGTTGGAAGGCAGCCGCGAGAGTCACTTCTCTCCTTCCAGCGCGGCTTCACGTGGGCTCCACTGGCAAGCGGTTTGCTCGATTCGCCGATGCACTACTGCAACCCAACCGCGCCATGCGTTCAGCGATGCTTTTGACTGTTGAGTCCCATCGCAGGTCGCCGTTTCGTTTGTTTTCTTCGCAAGCTCAACGGAGGTTGAAGGAGGGGGATTCCTTCGCTCGGTATAAAGAGGCCGCTCTGGAACTGAAAACCCTGGGCGATGTGCAACACATGCTCCATACGGATATGCAGATCTTGCTGCCAAGTACCTTCTTGCCCAAGGTCGATAGGGCTTCTATGGCCAATAGTATAGAAGTAAGGGTTCCATTCCTTGACGTGGAGCTTGCAGACTTCGTTATGAGGTTGCCAGGGGATTTAAAGGTGAGGGGAAGCGAGAAAAAGTCCCTCCTAAAGAAGGCGTTAAGGGGAACCGTCAACGATGAGATCCTAGACGCCCCTAAGGCTGGTTTCGGCGTGCCTGTAAGTGAGTGGTTGCGCGGGCCGCTGGCTCCCTTTCTTAAGGAAGTGCTTTTCGATGAATCTATACGGAAGACTAGGTTACTTGATTCAGATGCTCTGACCGAATGCATCTCAGAACACGAGTCTGGGCGAGCCGACAACGGTTTTATGCTCTACAAACTGCTTCAACTAGGACTTTGGCTAGAGGGAAGTGGCCAAAACCTCAGCGTGTGAGTCTTGAACAGAGTCAATTTATAGACAAGGCTTCTCCGACTTGCTTGATTGCAGCCACAGCAAGTCCTGTACGGTTCTCTGGTCCCAAAGGCTTCCGGAAAATTGAGTATACCGTCTGCATAGGTCTGATGGGAGCGTCTACTTTGCAAAGATTGGTACGTTCGGCGCGCTTCTCTGGCAACATAACGAGGTAGTTCCCGGTCGAGCAAACGTGAGGAAGGACATCGTTGGCCCATACTTCGAGTGCAGTTTTTCTGTCAATTTCTGGAGGCCATCCGTCGTCCGAGTTTTTCGAAGTGGAAACGAATGGGTGAGCAACCACTTCTTCCATTGACAGGTTTTTCTTGTCTTGGAGTGGATGGCCCTCCGGACAATAGATGCTGTAGTAGAGATCGGTGAGCCGCTCTACATTAAGATCTTCGTGTGGTTTCGGTTGGCAGGAAACCAGAACGTCTAAACGACCCGTCAAAAGCTCCGTATAAGTTTCCTTGTTATCTTGTTCGGAAACTGCTGGCGCCAGCTTTGGATGTTTAGCGGTGAGTGCTTGCATAGCTGGTAGCAAAATTAATTCAGCGAGAGCCCCGTTCGCTGCAACGCGGATGTTGCCCTCCTGCATAGAACCGGAAATTCGTTCGATGGCATCGTCTAGCAATCTCATGGCGTCACGAAGATGGGATAGAAAAGTTGCCCCTGCGTCTGATAAGACGATGCGACGACCCCGGCGTTCAAAGAGAGCGCATCCCATTTGTTCTTCGAGAAGCTTGATGCTGCGTGAGACAGCTGGAGCTGTGATGCCAAGTCCTTCCGCGGCACTTGGTAAGTGCTCAGTCTCTGCAGCCGCGCGGAATGCAGGTAAGAAGCTCCACAGCTCGTTGAGTCTTCGCAGCTTTTTCATTGTTCAAAAGAGGTTAACAAAAAACAAAAGTGCGCCTGCGCTCTCTTGGCGCTCGCATTGCGCTGGATGTCATGGCACGTTCGGTGGCCATGGCTTCGATAACGCTTAAGGGAAACCCCATACAAACCGTTGGTACTCTTCCGAGTACGGGCAGCACTGCTCCTGACTTTCGCCTTGTGCGGCAAGATTTGTCTGAAGCGACTCTGGCAACTTTTTCTGGGTCGAAAATTCTCAGTCTTTTTCCAAGCATCGACACGCCTGTGTGTGCAGCCTCGGTCAAAGAATTCAACAAAAAGGGAGCGGAGTCGGCAACGGTGATCAATATATCGGCTGACCTACCTTTTGCTTTCAAGCGTTTTTGCGGAGCGGAAGGACTCGAAAACGTGGAAGCGCTTTCCAGTTATCGTGATCCCGAGTTTGGTGACAAGTACGGAGTTCGAATGAAAGACGGGCCTCTTGCCGGTCTCTTTGCCCGGGCCATTGTGGTGCTTAACGGCGACAATAAGGTGGTTTACACAGAGTTGGTTCCTGAAATCGCTCAAGAGCCTGATTACGCGTCTGCGTTGGCTGCTCTTTCGTAGGGCCTATTGAGTGCTATTTCTCGGTGACGTAGCGCCCGTAGACTCCGTCGATGTCTGGTCCATCAGATAGGGGGTCAACAGCAAATGGCAAGTTGGTGTCTGGATTCACAACGGTTCCAGCGCTTACCAATCGGATAAACAGGAAGCCATCTAGGATGATCTGGGCGGCTCCGGGGGCTCTTGGGTCCAGTTTGTCGAGGTCGAATTCGTCACCGCCGGAACCAGATGCGAACGGGCCGCCGGCGCTACTTTCTTCATTATACCAAAACGTTTTACACCCGGCGAAGCCTTCCCAAAGCTCAGGTCGTTCAAGGTAGAGGGTCTCGTCGGTACCAAGGTAGTCGTGAGGGTAGGTGACCCAAAGAATGCCATCGCGCGAGAGTTCGACAACCGTTTGGTCCATAAAGGTCCCCCCTGGGTATTTAAATGGATTCTCGAATACCTTGAAGTCGACGCCCGGTCCGTTTTTTACTTCGCGGCCGCCCCATGACAGCACGACGTAGTTGTTAACATCGTTCTGGAAGCCAAGCGAAAAGACGTCGGTGCTGCCGTTTTCGTCTCCTTCTCCAAACACGCCATTGACGGCTCGGTGGGCGTCTAGAAAACCCTCGCCCGTGTTCCCGGGGGCATCGACCACTGTATCTGCATACTGATTTGTGGTTTGCGGCCAGCCACCGTTTCGGTCTTCGCCGGAGGGGTTGGTTTCTCCCTGGCAGCCCAGACCGAACGCCGATAGAGTAACGAAGAAGAGCCATGAAGATACCCTTAACACCGGGACGTCCTATCACAGCTTGTGGTTTTGGGAATGGAAGTGTGGTTTCAGGTTGATCCGGCAGACAAAAAAGAAGCTGTGGGCTTACTTGGGGCAAATCGACTTTGGAACCATCGACGACTTTGTCGATCCGTCTAGATAGGCAAGGTGGCGACTTTGGTAGCCCAGTTGGTTTGTTCACAGAGGCGGCGATAAGACCTTGAAATGCAACGTTCAGAGCGTTGGCGCGAATGTTGCGATTACCACGAGCTATGCGTACTTCTCAAAGCCTTCTTCTTGCCGGCGTGTTTCTAGTTAGCGCTTGTGGCCTCGGTGCGGACCGGTCAAGTGGCCTGGACCCCAATGCGGACAACCGCGAGGTCTTATGTGCGCCCACCGGGCGTGCTTTAGTCGATACTGGAGTCTACATCGGGCCCGATGGTTGCGAGTCGGTCTCGCTAGTTGCTTCTGAGGAAGGAAACTACCGGGTGCTCTCAGTGGGATGGCCTACCTATGGCGACGAAGACCTCTTAGTGCGGATCGAGAACCAAACTACCGGGGATGTAGAGCTTGAAGAGTTTTACGTGGGCGACCCCGAATTCGTCCTCTTTGTCGGGGAATACTCACTCGGTGGGCTCGAGGTCGTCGAAGGCGCGAATCAGTTTAGCTACGAAATTCGTCGGAGAACACCCGACGGTCGTGAGGGTGTTCTTCTCGAGCAAGCGACATTCTCGCTGACTGTGCTCTAAAGCCAAACTTGGTCTCCCATGTGCCCCTCACGTTTCGGTCCGGAAGCCCTAGCCCCGATCGGGGCTGATATTAGAAGGGGTTTCCTGATGCTTGGCCTGTGGCGACCAGGTGGCTCGTGTTTGACTTGTCTACGACGTAGACTCTGAATTGGGCGTAGTTCCCCACTGATACAGACTGTGATGAGAAAGTCTGGTGGAACTTCAATGGGCTTAACAAGCCTTTGACCGTTGCTGATACCGTTTGTCCGGAGACTTGGTTTTGAAATTCCACACGATACGCAAATGCGCCCAAACCTTTGGCAGAACACTCGACATGGGTTTTCTTGTTGAAAAAATTGCCGCCAAACTTACCGACACACGATCCGACAAAAGAATTAGTACCCACACCAGCGAGAGAGTTTTCAAGTTTGTCCCACGCCGTGAGCACATCTTTATAGGCGTTGAATATGGCGAGACCCGTCCCTTTAGCGGAAACCGCATTGTCTAGATCCATCAAGTCATTTTGCAAAGACTGCAGCTGTTGATTAACTTGAAGGTTTGAGTAACCAAGGACGATGGCGCGAAATACCTGTCGGTGCACAGCAAACCTCAAAATCGAAGCTTCGTCGGCCACGTTGTCTCGGCGTACGGTCGCCAAATTTGCGCCTTGTTTTGCTGCGTCATCGGCCGCGTTTAACGCGACTGTCGTCAAGCTGTTGAGTGCTTTTTCAAGCGCCTTCGCATCGTTGCTCGGTGCTGCGGAAGCTGTAACTGGTAGGGCTGCAAGGCAGCCTAAAATCGTGATTCGTCTCATCCATCCCATACAAAGTTGTACCATGGCATCACGACAGGCTTTGGTAACTAGCTCTATTCGCAGTCAAATGATGAGAAAAAGGTATTGGTTGCGAACGGAAAGCGTGTCGAAGTAGGTTGACCTAATGAGCGAAGAAGGTTTTGGCACTCCCCATGTGCATGGCCCGGGGTGTAATCATGGCAAGCCCAAGGAACCTGCTAGGCGTGTAGCTCGACCGGGGCGCAATGAACCGTGCTGGTGTGGGAGCCAGAAAAAATACAAAAGATGTCACCTACAGTCGGATGAGGTCTAGCTAGCGTAAGGCTAGTTTTTGTTGTTCCCGCAAATAAGCGGGTAGAGAATTCCGGCAGCGATCGCGCCGACTATTGGTGCAACCCAAAACAGCCACAGTTGCGAGACGGCCCAGTCGCCAACGAACAGTGCTTGGCTCGTCGATCTTGCGGGGTTCACAGACGTGTTGGTGATGGGGATAGAAATGAGGTGGATAAGGGTCAGGCAGAGTCCAATCGCAATGGGCGCGAAGCCTGCGGGTGCTCGAGAATCAGTGGCCCCCAGAATAACGAACAAGAAGAAAGCGGTCAGGATTGCCTCTGCTAAAAACGCTGCCATCATTGAGTAATTACCGGGAGAGTGGTCCGCAAAACCATTGGCAGCAAATCCACCATCAAGGCTGAAACCAACTGCTCCATTCGCAATTGTATATAGGGCACCTGCCGCGGCGGTAGCGCCGATAAGCTGCGCAACGATGTAAGGTAGGGCGTCTTTGGCGGGAAAACGTCGCCCAGCAACCAAGCCCAAAGTGACGGCAGGATTAAGGTGGCAACCCGACACGTGGCCTATTGCGTAGGCCATGGTCAGTACAGTCAAACCAAATGCGAGAGAGACGCCGACGAAGCCAATGCCAACTTCGGGGAAGCCCGCCGCGAAAAGAGCGCTACCACAGCCCCCAAAAACGAGCCAAAAAGTTCCAAACAACTCGGCCATGGTGCGTCTGCCTATATTCATACTCCTAGGTTCGGATGGTGTCGCAACAAGGTCAAATTTTCCGCGTTATTAAACTGAATAAGCGCATGAACGCTTGCCCTCTGTTCCCAACAAGTAAAGGTGTTTACCTATCGACTTTGCTAGCACCAGAGCTATTTCGATAGAGCTCGGCCTGGCATAATCAGTCCATGAAAGTTTGGAGCATAGTCATCGCAATTCTTTGCTCGGTGTCATGCGGGAAGCCGAAAAGCGAAGGGCAGGGCGACTCTTCTTCGAACGTTAAACAAACGGTTCCATCTGAGAAAAAAACAGACGCGCACATTCCAAACGAACATCAGCATGGCAGGGCCAGGTTCAAGGACCCAATGGTGTATGTGGATGGCAAACCCATAGGCGCATTATGGTTCTCTGAGATTCCACCGACACTTAAGCCACACTGGAAGTCGGAGACGTATACAGACGGCAGCCAGCAAAAAGCGCGACGGTACCGATTTGCAGATTATTTGCGATCGGTTGGGGTACCTCTTGGCAAAGTCAAAGAGCTCCATGTGATGGGAGGCGCGGGGTTCATTCTACGGATTACTGGGCGCGAGCTTCGCGAGTACAAGGGGCTATTGGGCTTTCGATTCGCCCGCGAAACCGAGGGCAAACCCCTTTTGGTTGCTCCTCCCACCTATTCCGCGAACACAACCTTTGACAAGGTGAGTAGTTTGATGGCCTATGTGGACAAGAAGCCCCCAGTAATCAATGACAGGGATGTCATGATAATGGACGGAAAAACATTCGTGGGAATTCCATATCAGAAGGAACCGATTCGGGGCGGGATCCGAGTCTATCTGGATGACCGCATTGTAACCATTCTTAAACGTCGGGATTTCAACGAAACCAACGCGCAAGTCATGAATTACAAGGAAGGGGTACCTTATTGGAACCTACTCAAGACCCTCAAGCTGCGCGGCATTTCTTCCGACGAGGTCGTCTTGGTTGAAATCCTGCACAACGAACGACGGGGGAGAAGGTATTCGGGAGAGCGACTACGTTCCCTGGTGTTTTCGGTGACACCACAAACAAAAGGCGAAGTTCTAATTGGGGACGATAAGGTCCCCGCACACGCTCTTGCACTTTATTCAACACCGCAGCCTGAGAGAACCAGGCCGCTCAGGGCTGATTGACAGGTCATTCCTCGAAGACGGGCAATTCGCTAGGATAGCCACCACCGCTGCAATCCCCTTGATCAACTCGTTGCTGGGTCAAGCGAACAAATTCGTTTAGGCTGTCAAAATGGGGATCTCCCACGCCGTTGACTCCACCTGTTGGGTAAGTGGGGTGAAGGCCAGCTCCCATCCCTACTGATTGGAGTTGCTGCACAGCACCTTCGACTCTTCCGTCCATTGCCACAAAGAAACCACCGATCATTGTGCTGAATCGGTTGAATTCAAACATGTGCAAGCTTTCTTCATCTGTGCGGAACCCGCCTTGACCATAGAGGTGACAAGATGCGCAGACGACACCGCCAAATGCCGGCTTTGTGGCCCATGAGCCCATTCCAGACTCTTCCCAATCATCAAAATTCATACAGGAAGACCACACTGCCAATGGGTCAACATTTGAGATGGTCTGAGGTCCAACATCCTCAAATTCGCCTGTGCATCCCACAGCAAAGAAGATTGCCAAACCAATTGTTGCATATGATTTCTGCATACAAGTTCCCCTCATGGACAATCGTCCTCCTCTATACGCCTGTTGACCGCCTCAACCCAGTTGTCTAGATCAATACGGTTTGCGTCCGCAACATCGTAAGAAAATCGTGGGTGCGCACCAGTTGCCATGCGCATAAGCTTGGCGTGGGCAGGGCGAATCGTGGATGTCCCACTAAGTGGGTTTACATCTTCTATGATGAAGGAATAGCCAGCGAGGTTGATGTTGTCTTTGTGGTCATCAAACATCTCCTGATTGATCCTTGGAGTGTGAAACCCAAACTGAAAGTCTGAGTGACAAGTGGCGCAGGTGTCGTCACCATTGTTGCTATTGGTGTCTTTGGCAGACCAGTCACCCATGTCATGTAAATCCCACTCCTCCATTGTCATGCAGTCGAAAAAACGCTGGAATGCAGGGCTGGCTATAGTGGGGACATCGACTACGCCACCTCTAGCTTCCCTCTCGGCTGAAAGCCAAGCCAATATTTTCTGTTTCTCCTCTTCATTAAAAGAAGTCCCAAAGTGCTCGGAGGAAACCCTTGAGATCAAACTTGGATTTCTGCCGAAGTTATCTATGACTGGAAATGAAATGACAGAAGCGTAACTGCAGCCTCCTCCGTCACCGCAAAATTTGGTCGGCGCTTCATCCGCGGCCCCAGAATGGCAGGGCCCGCCTTCGCATCGAGCCAAAAGAGGGCTCACAGTAGATTCATAAACGGGCTGTGCATTGTTTCCGCTGATTGTTTGCGGTCCGCCGCTCTCGCACCCAAGAGGCGCAAGCAAAGCGGTAATACAAACTAATAACCATCTCGGCTTTTTCATGTAGTTCCCCTGTCTAAACTGCTTCATTCCGACGTCTACGCCAAGCAATCAGCCCAAGGAAGGCCAATAGGCCAACCGCTGAGCTGTTTTGGCCGGTTGAGCAACCTCCACCGGAGCCGCTTCCGCCCGTGTTTCCACCGGCCGTACCAGCACAATCGCCGTCGATTACACCTGAAGTAACAACAATCCCAGTGCTTAGCTTGTCGAATGGAATATTTGTCCCCTCGCGAACCTCACGAGGGTTAACACCCATCACGACTAACGTCTTTGCGCATTTGTTATCCGCGTCATCGACATTGAAATATGGATTAGGTACTTCCTTGCAACCAAGGAAGTTCTTCCCTTGGTTCCGCGGGTTGTTGCCCAATATGTTCGATATGTATCGGTTATCATGGGCCGCCACTAGGTTTGTTTGACCAAGGTTCGTTAGGTTCGCCTGTTGAACATCGTCGTTCAGCGTCCAGTTATACAAGAAGCCAACCATCGGGTTCTCGTGATTACCTGAATGGGAACTGCTGAGGATGAGACCAGCATTGTCTACGGCGCACTCGCCGACATGGGTGGCTTCAAGCCCGGGCATGACATCATGTACCGACTGCCGTTGATTGAGAATGGAAATAGTCTGCTCTTCAACGTCGACTTGCACTCGCCCAGCGAGCATCCTCGCTTCGCCTTTAGTACGGTTATCGACGCGGTGGATTTGAGTGTTGGTAATGTGAATTACGCCAGTAGGGACGCCGTTCTCATCCACTAAACCATAGCCGCGCGGCTCAGTTTCATAGAGATCGTTGCCAGGGCTCGAACGTGCGTAATACGCTTCAAATACCTGCTCAAGAACGCCTCCCTCACCAATGCGTACGAGGCCAACCTCAACACCTTGATTGGGTGGATTTGTGTTTCCCTCCACCCCTACATAGACCATCAAGTTGGGATCAGAGGTCTCTTCTACAAGCATTCGGGAGCGTTGCTCTTGCGTAATAATTGAAACATCACTGAGCTGCCCACCTGTACAAGAACTCGGAATTCCTTCTTCGCTAAATGTGCAGCGAGTTTCATCATAGCTGGCCCAACCGTCGTCTCTTCCATTGCCATTGCAGCCATAGACACCAAATACGTTTAGTACTCGCTCGCCAGATTCACCGTCGATGTAGTCTTTGTGGAGAAATTCGGGCTTCATGTCGTGCTCAGAGCAGTCATCGTTTTCTTTAGCGATGATGAGACTTGCTAGCTGTCCGTCTTCTTGTTCAACGGACAACACTTCACCACAGGCGTTCACAATCTTCGAATACGAACGTGCGCGTGCATTGGATTCTTCGTCCTCATCCGCAGGTGCATAGTTGTACTTGATACGAAAGAGATGTTGCCTAGGATCAGAGGCATCTTTGCCATCGGCGACGCCTAGAGTGAGTACTCTGGGAGCATGGCCGTTTCGATATCGATCGCCCGAGTTGTTTGTGAGAACCAAGCCTTTTAGACCCTGAGGGCATTCCTCAATGGGTTCAATGCTTCCTGTCGCTGACAGTCTACCGAAAAAACCTTCCAGCTGAATAATGTCCGGCATTGGCACTTCAGGAGTGCCATCTCCGTCTTCATCGCGCATGTAGGAAGAAATAACGGCGGTCGTAACAAAAGGACCGGAAACGGCGGTCGATGCATGTTCTCCACCGGCCCCTACCTGTTCCTGTGCTTGCACTCGCCCAGAAGACAGAGGCTCTAGTCGTTGAACTTCTCCAGCGTAATCACCATTGCGAAGCTGGGTGTATGTAACGGTTCGTGTTTGTGCAGTCGCGAGGCTCGGGAGAAACACCGAGCCAGAAATTACGGCTATTACTAAGATTGTTTTCAAAATTCGACCTCTTGTTATTGGAAAAAATACCTTTTGATTACTCTTCTTCTGCGGGGATTTCTAATCCCGCAGAAGCGGCATTTGCTCTGAGCTGTTCGTCTGTAAGCTCGCCGCAATAAATCGCTAGCCGATGGAGTGTGGTACCAAGGTCGAGTGAGTCATTGTTGCTAAAGGTGTTGCCTACGTAGAGTTCGAACTCGTTGTCCCAATTCATAGGGCCATCGCTTCCTGGCCGAGGCGTTTCGCCACGATCGAGGTCGACGTGAACGTCAGCTCCTCCCAGTGCAGAGCGGACTACTATATGGTTGCGTACTAGACCATAGATGTCTGAATTGGAGGCAAATTGCGGGCTTCCATTTATTTCATCGCCATGTGAAACCAGGGCCTCAATAAGAGTTCCATTGTGCCTAACCCTGAAACCGCGGCCTTCCTGGTTGGCAAACTCAACAAATGTACCAGCAGACAGGTCGCCAACTGAGGTCGCGACTACGTCGATAGTAACAGAGCTTGTGTCGTTGCAAGCTTCTGTCATGTTGGTCATATTTCTTACGCTTCGAAGTCTGGTCCTGTCGAGAAAAGCAATTCCGTTGTCAAGCGGGTCCTCTTCATCCAAAACCCATTCGGCGTCCACGTCAAATTCGCCTCCAAAGAACAAATCGTTTCCGTTCTCGGTTAGGTCGGGGACAATGCGATTCTGAATATCTCCGTCAAGCGGCGCAAAATCGTACAGTGCGATTGCCCCTTCAGAAATCGACGGCCTATCAAAAGAAATTGTGTCGCCTTCGTCTCCCCCGACACACCCAGCTAATACCACCAACGCAAAAATATATTTCCGCACAGTCTTCCCCCCCAAAAAGATGCGTTCAAAAGCGAACGCTGGCAACTCTACAAAGCAAACTCTAGACCTACTAGTTTACTCGGTAACATAGGTAAGATTCAATACGAAATAAGAGGACAAAGGACCTGAGGTCTTTTGTAGACATTGGGAGGCTCACACCCGGCGCACAGTATTCCTTTATGCGATGAAGCGCGATAGGTATGTCTTTGTCTCAGGCGAGCAGACACTTGGAAAATTCTCAGTATGCTCTGCGTGTCGCATGATGACACAGAGGTAGGTTGTTGCTTAATGCGCGCTAGAACCGGTAGGCGAGACGGCTAAAGAACGTTGTCATCAATATAGAAGGCGCGCGCCGACGCTGTCCTTCTATATTGATTGAATTGCTGGCCTGCGTTGCCAGGTTTAGGCCGCCCAGAACAAACCAACTGTCGGAAAACCGATAGAAGCCATTTGCTGTCAGCCCTAGCAAGGACGTTGCGGCGGAGCCGTAACAAGTTTCAATATTCTGTGGGTCGCATAACTGAGAACGCGTTTCGTCCGTGGAGATAAGGTACGTTACTGAACCGTCAAACTCAGCCTTCCCGTGTAGGAAGGAGCGGCGAGCGTCTACACCTACGGAGGTGTAACTACCTCGGTTCAGATTGTTCTTGCCTATACCTAGGGAGTGAGTCAGGTAACCCCCAATTCGCAGTCCCGCGAAGGAGTATTTGTCTACCGCATGAACGGTGACTTCAACTGCCTTGGCTGCTCCAAATTCAATAGGGTTCCCAGCGTTAGATATGAGAGTGATACGGGGCCGTCTTCGAGCTGTGACTATGGATGAGAGCTCAAAGCGGTTCTCAAACGCGGAAACCGTTGCCCCAAGACGCGCTGACTCTTGAGAAATCCGTCGTACTGCTACATTGTTTTGCACCACGTTGGTCTGGTTACCTGGGGTCTCGAGCTGAGACTGCGCATTGACATTTAGAATGTCAGTACTCACTCTGGTGGCTTGTAGGTAGGTTCGGAAACCGCTAAAGGGGCGAAAGTGAAGACCGAGACCGAGGTTAGTAAATCCGGGGCCACTTGGGCCTCGGACATCAAATATTGCGGAGTGATGAACATCTAAATTTGAAAGTAATTTGGCGTGCCCTTGAGCGTTGGCGAAAACGCGAAATTTTTCGATTCTGCCAGTGCCGCCTGCGCCGTTGCCAAGCTGTCCCAATTCTTTCGTCAATGGAGCTATAACCGTTCCGCCAAACGAGCCGAAGTAGTTGCCATACTCGTACGCGACACCACCGCCACCCGTGACGGGCAAGGATCGTCTGCGGGTTCTGGTGGACGCATCGTTGAGTACTGGGTAATCGGAGCGGATATCCCGGGAAATGAGTGCGGGGTATAGACCCGCGAAACCGATAGCTTTCCATTTGTCTGTAAGCTTGTGGTCATACCGGATTCCGTCGACCTTTGTGTAGGTGAGCTCGCTCACAAATTGACGGCCAATACTCCACGTTGAACCAGCGTTGGAGCGTGTGAAATAGAATTGGTTAAAGTCGATCTCATTCCCCGATAGAGAACCCGACTGAAACCGCGTGCAAGCATCGAGTGAACTACGGCTTTGCGTACGACAAGCCCCGGGGGTTAACCGACCTCGAATGTCAGTCCGCAGATGCCAGCGGCCTCCCTTTATGTGCTCGACATCCAGGCGGGCTCTTAAGTCAGTGAAGAACCGTGTGACGCCACTTGCATTTTGCCCAGGCGTCCCTCCTCCCAGATCGAAAGGTTGAGAGGACTCAGAGAAATATAAGGTCGTCAAAACGAGGCTGCCGTCAAAGCCTGTTTGGGTTAAGACTTCATCGGCCTCGGGTTCGTCAAAAAAGAATCGCGAATTGCGCTGTGAACGTTTTTCTTCGGCGTGGGAAAGCACAGAGGAACATAAGCAGAATGCCACTGCCGATATGCGTAGTGCGGTCATCGGCATATGGACTCCCTACCAAAGCCAACGCCAACTATTCCTGGTAGCCAGGTATTTGTACTATGGCACTCAGCACAAGTCATGAACCCAGTGTGATCGGTACCGCTAACTCCCTTTCGCAACGCTGTATCCGCGTGGCAACCGAAACACGTAGGCGAAAGCGCGCCGAAGTTTCCTCCCTTATGGCAGTCTCGGCAGGGTAGGGTGCGGTGCAGGCCTTCCAAGTTGCAGCCCACGGTTAGGTGAGTAAATCTAGCTGGCGCAAAACTCCATTGATTGTGGCAATCACCACATTGCGGAGATAGTGAGTTCGAGTGCACGTCGTCTTGGCGATGACAATTGATGCACATGTTGCCGCTTCCTTTTAAGAGGCGGTTGTTCTTGTGACAGCTTACGCAGGAAATGCGATCGTGTGAGCCGGTCAAAGAGAAAGCACCCACGTTGTGTAGCGGTTCTATTTGGGTGAAGGATGTTGTGTTGTGACAGTCCTCGCAGAGAACGCCATACTCTCCTTTATGTGCGTCGGGCTCTGGGTGACAAGCTCCACCGCCATAGCAAGTCTTGGGAGTGGGTTTAAAGGTAATACTGGAGTGGCACTTGCTGCATTCAGTGGTTCTATGGGCTCCATCGAGCTCAAACTCCGATTGTTTGTTGTGGTCAAAGACAATCTCTTCGGTCTCCGAGTGACAGTTCTCGCAGGTTGTACCTAACGCACCCTGGTGGGCATCGTCCTTTGCATGACACTGCCCCGCCGAACAATTTGATGGCGTCTCTGCGTACTTCCGGTTCGGGTGGCAATCTACACACTTGGGCAGCTCTTGGTGCGCGCCTCGCAAAGGAAATTTTGTGTCTTCGTTGTGATCGAATCTGTCGCTCGCGAATTTGGCGACACCTGGGGAATGGCAACGAGAGCACTCTTTACCCAGGCTGCCTTTATGCAACGTGTCCTGGTGGCATCTTGTTCCACATTCCTTGGGTGTACCTCTAAACTCACTATTGGTGTGACACCCATCGCATGCGACTTTGGCGTGCTCTCCAACCAGGGGGAAGCTGCCAGTGGCTTGGTGCTGGGGGATTTCACTAATCGGAACATCGAGAGCCCCCGGGTTTTTATGGCATTCAAGGCAGTATCGTTTCGCTTGTCCTTCGGGCGTTTTGGGCCGTAGAGCGATGTCCGAAACATCTGTGAACTCACCGCTATGGACGTTCTTATGCGCATGGCAGCTCATGCACAACGTACCTTTCTTTGTCACTTCGAGCGGTTCAAATTCATAAGGCTTCCGTCCGCGGTGACAGCTTCGACAAGTAATTTTTCTATGTTTACCCTCGAGTTGGAAACCGGTGGAAGCTCCATGGTTGCCCCTAAATTGATTGGGGGAGAAACTGGAGGTCGTGTGGCAAACGCGGCACTTGGGCGGTTCTCCAAATTGCTTGAAACGGTCCCTGTGTGGATTGTCATTCGCGTGGCAACTTGCACAACTCCTGCTTGGTTTTTTGCTCTTCAAGCGAGAAGTGTGACAGTCGTAACATTGGGCAGTTGCGTGCTTACCGTTCAGGCCAAAGCGAGTTTTCTCCTCGTGTTTGAAATTGTGTTTTCTAAAAGAGCTCAACTTCGGTGAGTGGCACCACGTACAGGCCTTGGTATCAAATAGATGATCTTGGTGCGAGCTCTTGTGACAGTTGCGACATTCGTTTGGGTCTTTGAAGCCTAAATTGAATTTGGTTTTTGGGTGACACTTCCCACAGGAGACATCTTGGTGCGCGCCTTCTTGGGGAAAGTCTGCGTCAGCCGCGGAGTTGTGATTGAAGTCGAGCTTCTTTCGGCTTGGCTTCCACGCGATTTCGCTATGGCATTTTTCGCAAACCATCATGGAAGCACGCTGGAAACCATGGCGCTGGTCGTCTTTGTGACAATTCCCGCAAACCTTGTCTGCGCCAAGATAAATTCGACGACCCGCTTTGTTGGTTTTCTTGTGACATGCGTTGCATGCAAGAACGGTGTGTTTTCCCTTTTTATCCCAGCCTGCAAGGCTGTGGTTGAACCCTTGCTCTCCCCCGGGAACTGACCCCCAACCCATGATGTTGTACTTACGCCCTTTGTGTTCGTTGTGACACACTGCGCAGTTCTTCTTTTTGACCTTGGCTATGGAATGGTAGCCCTTGCCCGAGTCGATTCTTTTTTTCAGGTCTTTATGTTCGTGACAGCCTAAGCACTTCGCATTCGAAGTCGACTTGCCACTGTGGCAGGAATCGCAGCCGGCTTCGTTGTCCCACTTTGCGTGCTCACTAGATAATGGGCCCGGAGTGGTTAAGAAAAAATTCGAATCTTGTGCTAGGGCAAGAGGTAACCCTTGGGTAGCGATGAGCGCGCCGACGATTGCGTAAATTGTGGTTTGTATTCGCACGATTTCCAACAAACGCAGCATCGAACCCCCAAAACCAGCGGCCACCACGTGTGTGCGGATTGTTACCGATTGCTAAAGTGAATGGTAATTAGATCGGGACAAATCAGACCTTTGCGCACCTTTACCTTTGGCGCGGGCGGGCTAGCCAAGGCCATGGATATCGGTTGGCAAGGCGCGGCTAGGCGGGTAAACGAACCGAATGGAGATCAAAAGACCACTGGTTGTAGGTGTGGCCGGTGGTTCTGGTTCGGGAAAAACTCGGCTGGCAAAGAATCTGGCGGAGTCGCTCGGCTCCGACGCATGCGTGACGATTTTGCACGACAGCTACTACCGCGATCAGGGCCATTTGGCTGAGGACCTAAGGGATAGCGTCAATTACGATCACCCTGATGCACTTGAAAGTGATTTATTGGCCAAACACCTTGCTGAACTTCGCGCTGGCCATTCAGTCGAGATCCCAGTCTACGACTACGTGACTCATACACGAAAGAAAACCACCGAACGGGTTTCTCCACTAGGTGTGGTGATCGTCGAAGGCATTATGGTACTCGCCGAGAGGTCGATTCGCGAACAACTTGATATACGAGTGTTTGTAGACACCGATTCTGATCTTCGTGTTCTTAGACGCATCAAGCGCGACATCAACAAACGGGGCAGGTCGTTTATGTCGGTCTACGAGCAATATCAGGAAACCGTTAGACCTATGCACCTCGCATATGTTGAGCCCTCGAAACGGTGGGCCGACGTGATCATCCCGGAGGGCGGAAAAAATCCCATTGCACTCGACCTGATATTGGCCCGCCTTCGACAGGGGGCAAATTAGCTCTGGAATTGTGGGTGGGCTTCCACTAACTCAACGAAATTGGCTGGGGCATCCGTGGGTAGCGGTACGTCTGGGTGACGAACCTTGGTCCGCCACTTCAAGTCTAAGGGGGTCGCGAGATCTGGAAGGTGAGCGGCCGCGACGGTGGTATCCCGCTTTGTTCCTGTAGAAGCGCCTAAACCTGCATTCCACCCCGATAACAGCATGGCTATTCTGATTCTAGTTGAAGCGCTGTAGGTGAAAAGAGTTGCGCGAGACGACGCTACCCGTCTTGCTTTCCTGAACGCCTCTATGGTCCAAAAAATTGGATGGTCTTCGGGTGAATACATGTCCCAGTAAAATATGTCTGCTTGTTTTTCCTCTTTGGGGAGTAGCTCCAGCACATCACCTTTTCGAAGGGACCACTTTGTACGGGCCGATTGATGTTCTCCTTTGAGGAGAAGTTCGCGGGCCGCAGCTCCGGTCTCGCCTTCCAACCCGAAATCTTTGGGGTGTCCAAGGGCTAGCTCGAGAGACTCGAGGTCGTTTTCGAAACTAACAATTTCGAGGGGAGCGACGTCTTGCGAGAGAGACTCCGATACGTCTCGCGCCGCCGCGGCATTGCTGCCGGCTCCAAGTCCAATATCAAAAAGAACCAACGGCCTGGTCGAAGATAGTAGTCGTTCGCGTAGTTTGCTCTGTTCAACGTAAAGGGATTGCGCTTCTATCAACGGGCCTACCGGGTGCATGACCTCTCCGACTCGGTTGTCTCGCATTGCCATCGCGCCGGTACGCAATTGAATGATCTCGTGGTTCACAGGGGGCCATCTCCGTGTTCATGTTTGTCGATTCGACCGAGCTCGAACGAAGCAAAAGCTGCATAGCGATTCTCGGAAATGGCATCCCTCGCTCTGGCCATCAAGTTGGTGTAGTAGTGGAGGTTGTGATGTGAAAGAAGTCTTGGTCCTAACGGCTCTTTGCATTTCATCAAGTGGTGCAAGTACGCTCTGGAGTGGTTCTGACAAGTAAAACAGAGGCATTCTTCATCTAGGGTCTCTTCCGAGGTTCGATAGGCGCCACGGGTGATTTTTACTCGTCCCGTTGAAGTAAACGCAGTACCTTGCCAGGCCAGGTTGGTTGGAAGAATGCAGTCGAACATGTCGACTCCACAACCCACCGCGTAGAGGAGGTCAGGAGGGGTGCCAACCCCCATCAAGTAACGAGGCCGATCCTCTGGTAGAAGTTCTGCCGTCAGTGCTGTGGTGTCCTCTCGCTGTGCCCTAGAATCGCCAACGGCGAGGCCTCCGATTGCCAACCCTTCAAAAGGCTGCTCGATCAGAAAATCTGCGGACTCTCTTCGAAGCTCGGGCACAACACCGCCTTGGACGATTCCAAATAGCGCTTGCTCTTTGTCAACTCGTGCAGCCAGAGAACGGAGCGCCCAGCGATGAGTCCTCTCCATCGCATCTCTTGCGCGGGACTTATCCACGGTCGAATCCACGCATTCGTCTAGAACCATCATGATGTCTGAGCCGATGGCGTGCTGCATTTGCATGGACAACTCTGGAGTTAATTTGTGCGTTCGACCGTCAATATAGCTTCTGAAATGCGCAGCCTTTTCGTTTATGCGCCTCTCGTTGGGCATGGAAAAAACTTGAAAGCCACCAGAGTCGGTCAGGACTGGACCAGACCAGCCCATGAAATTGTGGATGCCGCCGACTTGCTTAAATAACTCTGGCCCTGGTCTAAGGAGGAGGTGGTAGGTGTTGGCCAGTACGACTTGGGCTTTCATAGAGTCCAAGTCAGAGAGAGTCATCCCCGTGACAGATGCGCGGGTGCCTACAGGCATGAAGACAGGTGTGTCCACGGTCCCTCGTCGAGTCACCATGGTGCCGAGTCGTGCCCGTGAGCCCGAATCTTTTGCTTGCACCGTGAAGCCAAAAGGCATTCTGGGAAGCTACACCACTACCGTCTAATAAATCGACTGAGATAAAAAAGGGCGACGCTGAGCAGCACGCTCAGGTCGATTGAACGTTTGACTTGAAACATTCCCCATTAGCAAGTCTTCGCTCCCCAGCGCCCCCCCAAATGCCATTTGCCGCTGCTCAGAGCCTGTGAGCGAGGCCAACCCCCAACGTAAGCGTCCTAGAGTGGTAAGACGTTTGGATGTTCCTATCAAGGTCTTGAAGTCCATGCCCGTACTGAACCCATACTCGTAGAGACAAACCAGGACCTAACCTTGTTTCTGCTCCTGCTCCAACGTCAAGAACGATATCCGGGGAGTCAAAGCGGGAGTCTACGTCGACGTTTATGAATGAAAACTGGTCTACCCTAAGCTCACGGTTCTTAGAAATACCGTAGGAGATACCGCCAAAAACGAAGGGGTCCCATCCTCTTCGCTGGTATTGCCAACGGAGGTGCAACGGGATTTCGATGTAGTCAAGAATGAGTTGGCCGGTAACGTTCAGTCTGCCAAAAGACAGAAGTTCTGTATTGACGCCTTTTTGCGAGTAGCGAACGCCACCGCTGATGGAAATTTCACGTGACAGCCTTCTTTCGAGTCCACCACCAAATCCGAGGCCGAAGCGTGGGCCGCCATCCCTAGGGCCTCTTGGCTCTACAGAGGCCCACGAGGCGTTGCCACCGACGTTGCCAAAGATTGTCCAATCACTGCCCGCTAACGCTTCTCGTGGGGCGGGCAATACGAAAAGAGCGCCTACGAAAAGCGCTGCTAGACGGCCCTTAAAAACGTTTGCCATCCTATAATGTGAGTCACATTTAGGACTCTGTCGAAGAACTATCGTACATTTGAACCAAAGTGACGCATTTTTTTGCTCAGAGAGGAATTTTGGGCCTTTTCTTGGGGGTTTTGACTGCAACGGGGGCCTGTGGCGGTCGGCCAAATGGCCGAAGTACGGCTTCGACCCCATGTATCGATCGAGCCACCGCGGATGTATTTTTGGCTCGGATGTACCGGGCCTCGGGCGTTGGGGAGGGCACCCCGACAGAGGTTGTTTCAAAGACCTGTTTCATAGAGCGCTACCAGAGGGGCCCGGTTCTATTTCTCGTCTACAAAGAGCCTCGGGCTAAATCGGAGAAATTGGAAGGGACTG
Source organism: uncultured Kofleriaceae bacterium (assembly GCA_964410875.1). Taxonomy (GTDB): domain Bacteria; phylum Myxococcota_A; class Polyangia; order Haliangiales; family Haliangiaceae; genus CAYPIX01. Next base: position 25,919 of record CAYPIX010000005.1, on the reverse strand, counting down.
TTCTTCCTGTGGTTTCATCGAAAAAGAACGGAAGCGATTGTTTGCCAGGAGCGCTCCGGGATATTGAACGCCTTGGTTTGTCCAACTATAGGAGTGTGGTTTCTCGGGCAAGAAAGCGGCACCAATGGCGTTGGGAAGATCCGGATATTGGTCCCGTAAAATGGCTCGATTGTAGTGACAAAGCGTCTGAGCGCTATCGGCATAGCTACATCGCTTTGGCCCATGAACTTGTTCACGGTTTGACCGGTCCCGACTGTGTATGGGACCCAACAAAAGACAAAAGCATTTGCTTTAGGTTAGATCCTCTTGCCTTGCCGCCAGCGGCTGTCGCTCGTTCGAAGATTCGATTTGCAAACCGACAGACCCAATTGACTGTCGAGCATTTTCAAAACCTATATCTTCCGGTAGGGGGCGCCGCCAGCATCGTGCACATCCTCGATGAGCTCACTGCGTATGGCCTTAGCACGGAAGGCCTCATCCGCTTGGTTGAAACGAAGCAAATTGGAACCAGCTTAAATTTATTGCCAATGTTCCTATTCTATACGGCAAATTATCTTCGGAACCTCGAGCTCCGCACACCTGACAAATTTGCGAAGTACTTTGGCCGCGGAACAACCAACAGAGCATCGGTTCTGAGTTTAACCAAGCGCGGTGAGCAGCTTATGGAGAAGTGGATTAAAGCCAATCGAAGTGTACGCCGTGGCGGTCACCCATACGGCGAAGCAGAGAATAGCTTTTTCAATGACTACAAAGAACTCAAGAGAGAGTGCGGGCTTTGGAGCACGGTGACAGGCGGCACTTAGGCCAAATTGTGAAAGACCTGCTGGACATCCTCATCTTGCTCTAACGCGTCAACAAGTTTAAGCACCTCTGTGGCTTTGTCTTCTGGCAAGTCCACTGTGGTTGTTGGAATGAACTCTGATGTGGATTCGATTGTGGTGAGTCCTTTGGCTTCGATTGCGGATTGCATTGGACCAAAACTCTGCAAGGCGCAGCGGACTACGACCTGGGGCTCACCATTTTCTCCTGAACTTTCACCCATCTCTTCTAGACCGTGATCGATGAGATCAAGTTCGAGCTCTTCAAGGTCGATGTCTTTGGGCTCGAGACGAAAGCATCCCATGCGGTTGAAACCAAACGCCACGCTTCCGGTTGTGCCCATGTTGCCGTTGTTTTTGTTGAAACGCATGCGAACATTGGCAACGGTTCGAGTTGGATTATCCGTGGCTGCGACTACCAGGATTGCAACCCCGTGTGGGGCGTAGCCTTCGTAAATCAGTTCTTCGTAGTCCGCGGTGTCCTTGTTGGAGGCGCGTTTGATTGCCCCTTCAATCTTGTCCTTGGGCATGTTGACGGCCCGTGCATTTTGAATCGCTCGGCGTAGGCTGGGGTTTCCGTCTGGATCGGGACCACCAGCTTTGGTGGCCATAGTGATTTCCTTGGCAACGCGAGTGAACGCCTTTGCCATACGGTTCCACCGAGCAAACATTGTCGCTTTTCGGGTTTCGAAGATCCGTCCCATTCCAATGAGAGTAGCGCATGAAGTTTGGTCACCGGGCGGATGAGATTGCGAGTATCATGGCTCTGGATTGAAAACCCGCCGAACGATTCGCCTTTCTCAAACGAGCCTCCTGTTTGAGAACGAACACTACCTAGCTTTGAACAAGCCCGCTGGGTTCCCGAGCCATCGGACCGTCGACAAAACGCGTGCAAATGTCTTTGACGCACTTTCTAGTTTTCTCGGAAACCGGGATGGCTCAGTTGGGCACTTGACCATGCATCACCGTTTGGATGTCTGGACATCTGGGGTGCTGGTTTTTTCGCGGAGTGAATTGGGCAAAGAAACGCTTTCGCGAGTCTTCGAAGAGAGACTTTGCCAAAAACACTACCGAGCGGTTTGTGTGGGAACACCGGATTCGCCGTCGGGGCAGCTTGAGGATTTTATCGCCAAGAAAAGAGTGGGGGGTAGAGATCTAATGCGTAAGGTCAGAAGTGGCGGCAAAAAAGCGATTACGAAATTCACCGTCCTCGAGACTTTCGACGGTCTAAGTTCTGTGGCTTTTGAATTAATAACCGGGCGAAGACATCAAATCCGTGTACAGGCAGCGATTGCCGGCTTCCCTGTGTTGGGTGATAAACTTTACGCGGACGAGGAAGCGTTTGGCCAAACCGAAAGGGCTCTACATCGATGTCTTGAAGGACAGCGCCTTCACGCAGAGCATTTTTCATTCGACGACTCAATTTCCGGGAAGCCATTGGTTTTTTCTGCACCGATTCCGTCACCTTGGGTTCCAACCTTAGAGGGACCAAGCAGACAAAACAAAGAGACCCGTCTCATCGCCTTTCATAAACCATTTGGTGTTCTTTGTTCATTCACGAAACCTCGCGCAGACGAACGATGTCTTGGAGACTTTGACCTACCCAAGGGTGTCTACCCTGCAGGTCGGCTTGATAAAGACTCCGAAGGGCTCGTGGTTCTAACCGACGATGGAAAAGTCCAGCACCGGTTGGCACACCCAACCTTCGAGAAGGCAAAAACCTATTGGGTGCAGGTAGAAGGGCGTCCTACGGAGGATTCGCTGTCTAAACTACGCGAAGGTGTGTCTATTGGAGAATATCTTTGTAAACCGGCAGAGGTCGAAATAATGCCTGACCCAGGAATGCCTGAACGAGAACCACCGATCCGGTACCGGAAATCAACGCCGACGTCCTGGCTGCGTTTGACGATCTCCGAGGGTAAAAACCGGCAGGTAAGGCGAATGACTGCCGCGGTGGGGTATCCAACTCTGCGACTTATTCGCATCGCTGTTGGAAAGATCGAATTGGGAAGCCTTCGCCCCGGTGAAAGTCGTGCGGTTTCAATCCCGTTTTGAACGGTTTGGGAACCAACGGTTTGCCATCACGGGTAAGCGAGTCATCGTGTCACAAACAGGAGGCTAGTCAGGTTGCGATTCCAATGTGGGTAATTTCTCACAGCTTGAAAACAAAGGGTTTCGAACTGGCACAAAGGTAGCAAAAGGGTAGGGAGTGTTCTGTCCAACACGTTCATCCCCTGAACGTGTTCTGTGTATGTGTGCGGCCTAACGGTCAGCGGGCTCAGGTTCGCTTCGTCCTCTCGGGTTGCGTGGATCCCTCCCTAAATTTTCCGCGCAACCCTGAGGGGAGGTAATTCAGCTAGACGTGAGGACTAGTTTCCGCGGTTGCGCGCCGGGTGGTCGTTGGGAATGCCGAAAAAGTCGAATGGGTCGTTACCAGTTACGGGAACGCCGAAACGGGTAGCGTCGGGAGCGGGGACGACTCTTTTGCGTGATGGTGTGGCGCTGCTCGCATTGGTTGGCGGAGCGGCCAAGTTTTGGGGTTGAACGCCCTCAAGACCCGCAGGCGAACTTCCTGTCCCCGGTCGCGCATTTCCAGAGAATGGAGGTCTACTACCCTGAACGAGCCGGTTGTCGCTTGAATTTCGAAGGGCTTTTAGGGACGCGACGTCAGTGGCGGTAAGTGGTATCAATTCGTCGACGACGTATCGGTAGTTGAGGTGGATCAAGTAGGACTGAAACTGCTGGACGATCTTTCGGGCATGACCGTTTATTTTGAGGTTTCCATGGTGTGCGTGCCTGAGAAGATCAAACACACTACCCCCGTCGAAATCAGTCGCGCCGAGCTTAGGCGCAACCGCCATGGGAGTTAGGGCGGCGCCGCGGCTGTTGGGGTGTCGAATTTCGCGGAGTCTCGCGCTCCGCCAAGACCCACTGAACATCGAAGCGTCGGTCTTGTGCGAAAATTGGATTGCAACGTAACAGCCGGGTCCAATGCCTTGGACAAGTGGAATTGTCTGGCGGTCCTCACTGGTCTCCAGCCTGGTGAAGTTGCTCTGACCGCGAACGATCGAGGTACCAGGGCGTTCACCAGCAAGAAGACGTTCTTGGAGGAAGGACTTGGCCTCCGCTTTCGTCCCGAACTCTCCGAGGTAGTAGGCGCGCGTGTAGATTCGTTCCCCGAGAGGGGCATCTTGTCTAAAGCGAAGATCGATCTTCAAGCTGTAGACGTCGAGGTCCTTCACTTCCGGCATCTTCACGATGAACCATTCCTTACGTGCAATTGACGCGCGCCCTGTCGAGGAGAATTCATTCGCGGGGATGTGTTCTATTTCGCCTTCTGGGTTAATCAGGTCGTCAAAATGCGAGTCGCTGGCTCGTAGTGCTTGAAGGGTTCTCTTCTCTAAGTCGACTATCGACATTCCGGGCTTGCCCTTCGTGTACAGGTCATTCATCGCGTCGATGTACTTATCGCTAACACTGCCGCCGGCTTCATGGAAGGAAGCGACGCTTTCATAGGACTTGTAGAGGTTCTCGAGCCTCTCCGTTTGGACCCTTAGAACGGCGCTGATAATGTTTCGCAACTCCGCGTCTTCTCGCAGTTGGGCTCTGAGCTCATCGTTGTTAAGGATCGCTTGTACTGTTTCTTGTATTTTTCGGTTCCCGTCGAGAAAGAGATTGCGTGTCTCAGCGTCTCTGTATCGGAGATCTCCCCAATGTTTCTCGGTTTCGTTCACCAATTGCTGCAGACGTATGTACTCGTCCACCTGCGAATCGAACCCTTCTTGGATGTAATCTACCAGTGGAGTCTCGGGGTTGTCGTCGAGGACACACCCGCTTATCTGGAACAATAGACACAACGTTGAAACAAGCACCGAGAGGGAACGCATAGCCTCGCACAGTGCAAGTAAAGTGCCTTCGCACACTTCGTTGCTAAGGTCTTTAGTATAAGGAACACTGCGAACCTAGGATGGTGAGACGAAGCTAAGTTCGCGGCGCACGCAGTAGCCACCGCAAGAGAACCTGATCTCTACATCTTTAGGTTTGGGCCTAAATCACGGATAGATCGCGGCCCACAGATTCGAGAGCAGTGATGGTTTGTTCAAGCTGGGCTTCTGTGTGGTTGGCAGAAACCTGGAAGCGGATCCGTGCTTCCCCTTCGGGCACAACTGGATAGCAAAGACCGTAGGCAAAAATTCCCAGATCAAAGAGTTGGTTGATCATTTTTTGGAGGGTGATGGATTCCATTACATCCACAGCTAGAAGAGGATGTTCGCCGCCGTAAACTCTATAGCCGAGGTTTGCGAGAGCGGAACGGAGTTGCATTTGTCTTTTACGAAGGTCTTCCAAGGGCTGTTGGTCCCGTTCGAGGAGTTTCAGGACTCCCTTCGCGCTACCAGCTGCTGGCGGCGGCATTGCACCAGAGAAAATATAGGGGATGGATTTTTGCCGTAACCAGTCGACGATATCGTGATGGGCAGAAATGAAACCACCCGTGCTTCCACCAAGTGCCGCTTCAAAGCTCCCGATCAAAATATCCACTCTATTTGTGACCCCATGGTGTTCGGCTGTACCGCGCCCGGTGGTTCCCAAGACGCCTAGCCCCATTGAATCATCGACGATGGTCAAGGCGTCATAGGTTTCGGCTAATCGGCAAATTCCAGGGAGATTCGCGACGACTCCGTCTAGAGGGGAGACGCCGTCCGTCACGATAGCTCGGAAACGAGCGCCTCGCGATCGCTTCAGTTTATCTTCAAGGTCGTCCAGGTCGTGGTTTGCAAACGAATGCACGCGCGCGCCGGAGAGGCGTGCCCCATCGGCGATGCTGGGGTGAACCACTGCGTCGCAAAAAATATAATCACGTTGGTCAAAAAGCGGTTCGAAAAGGCCCAGACAGGCTTGGTAGCGGCTCGTGTATACCAATGCCGCTGGCATACCTAGAAAAGTGGCCACTTCTTTTTCTAACTCTCTGTGAATGCTTCGCGTGCCCGATTGCATTCTGGTTGAGAAAACGCCGGGCCCATAGAGATCAAGAGCAGCAGACGCGGAGTCATGAATAGCCTTGAGTCCCTGAAGCCCAAGGTAGTCGTCACTGGTAAAATCGATCACGTGGACCATTTCAGATCCGCCATCTCGCCAGGAGTCAGTTTCTACCAAGCGCTCTTTCTTGCTAAGGCCTGCCTGCTCGAGTTTGCGAGATTCGCGGGAAAGAAGTTCGATTAGTGCGTGAGTCATGATGATGTTCCAATGAACCAGACAAGTGCTGCCGTGCAGTGTTGCCACGAAATGCCACGGTTTTTCGCGCCATCTTGGCAAAAATTATCAATTTTCTCGGCTATCTCCCCGGACGAGAAAAACGGCGAAAGACGGAATTCGGTGACAAGAGTCGCGTGACGCAAACGGATAGCGTTTTCTATTGCGATTCTCGCCTTCTTCGCTTTCCGAGCGACGCGATACTTTTCACGCGAAGATAGAAATTGCGATTCGCTGAGTCGGTTGACGATAATGACATCGGTTGCCAGGTTACATGCTCCGTCGGTTAAGGTTTTTCTCATTTGTCGGCAGTTTCGACGTCCCGCTTCGATAAGACAGTTCGCTTGTAGACTGGCTGAATTTCCGCGGCATGCGGTCTTCGCCATGTTGTGGATGTAGCTTATGAGATTGTTCTGGGTATTTGGGTCGAGTTGCTTCACAGCAGCTAACCCTTTGGAAATGGTGTCTATGCGTTTTTCAACTGTGTACTCCGAATCGGTACTGTCTTGCGCATTGGCGGCGCCAACGTAGACGACGAAAAATGCGGCGGTGAACATAAGGAGATGTTTCACAAACGCCCCCGCTGGACCGCATATTGCCTTCTAAATAGTGTCACCAGGTTTTCCAAGTGTTGATGGGCGGGGTAGACCGATAGAAGATTCGTTTGTTCTTGGAGCCACTCGTTGCCAACGAAGACATCCGCGTCGCGGAGAACCTCCAGTTGGGCAAGGGGATAGTCGGACTGAGTAAGTTGTCGCTGATCTATCATGTCGGCCTCCGCGGCTTCGTCGCTTAAAAGTTGGCCATAACGGAAACCGGGCGCTAGTAGGGTCGCTACGTTTTTGTACACTTCCGGCGGTGTCGCAGTCCTTGGGATACGGACTTCTCGTGCAGAGAACGTCGTGCCGTTCAGAGTGAAGTCACGGGTAGTAACCTCACTGTTGCCGTTCTCAACAACAAAAAAACACTGAAAACTGACGATGCTCTGCTTGGAAGATGCCGGACGTGCTTCGCTTTCTCGGCTTCTGGCAATGTCGCTCCGAGACTGGAGAGCGTTTGCGTCTTTAAGTGCCTTTCCTAGCTCGGAGACGCCGGTGTCATTTTGCTGGCGCGCCAAAACACCTTCTATTAACTCTAGGTCAGACGAGGACAACATGTCCTCAGGAGCTCGAAGAAGCTTGGTGCAAAAGTTGGACGCTGTATCCCAATGCACGTGGTACTCGGGGCAAAAACCCACCGATGGTTTGTACTGTGGGGTGTAAACAAGCTGCGCGATTGCGTGGGCGAGAAGCTCACTGGAGTTTGCGCGCCATGTCGGATCGCCGAGAGTTTCTTGGGGTTGAGAGGAAGCGTCGAGACAGCCACGCGGATGAAAGAAGCGCGAGACTTTGAAAAAGAAACCCCGTTCGGGTGGTGGAAGGTTGGTCCAAATGTGGTGAGACGAACGGGGCCGGGCAGCGACTGCCGTCCATTGAAGAGAGGCGAGGGTGGGAACGTATTCCCACTGAAGTCGTAAACGACTCATCAGGCGGGAAACGATGTTTTCTTCGTTTTCTTCCTCGTCGATCAAGTCTTTGCCACGAAGCAAACGCCAAGTGTAATGCAGGTATGGTTCGTCTTTTCGTCTCAAAGTACAAACGCCGTTGGCACCCTGTTTCTTTACCTTTGGTGCGCAATCTCCGAGGTCTTTGGTGTACCCAAGTTCGAACGCGCGTTGGATAAGTTTACATCCCGGATCATCCTGAACGATTTGTTCTTCCTCATTGGGGTCGGCGCAGTACTGGGTAACTGCTGGGTCTAGACGATCTGGTGCAGCGTGCAAAAGGTCCGCGGTTCGGTTGTCGAAGGACAATAGCGAAAGACAGAGGAAGACCCCTACATAAGCGAGTCGATGGAGCAGGGGAGGAAGTTCCCATGGCGGGTAGTCCGAAACATTCCCAACAACGACGTGCCTGTCGTTTCTAGAAAGTAGGGGAACCTCGTCTGTTTTTTGGTCCTCGGTTGCCGTCACCCGAAAATAGGTGTCGCTTCCTTGAGCTACGGACCAGAACCGAAAAAAGAACACGCCAGCAAGTGTGGAAATAAGGCCGGCTAGGAAAGTAACCGTTGGATCGAGTCGCATCAGATAGCTTGGGTCAAAGCGACCGGCCCACCAAGTCGTAAGCAGAGCTAGAGTCGCGACCGAGATGGTCAAGAGCGATTGAGCTCCTACCACTTGTTAGTTCTCCTCTTCGCCAATGTTAACGATCTTGTCTTCTATCGTAATGCGGCGGTTTTTTGCATTCGCTTCTCGAACCAGAGCTTTTTGCGCCGGAGTGACGTTGCCCTGAAAAGTGGGGACCGCCTGTACTTGCGAGTTGTCGGAGTGACTGCAGAGGACCACATGGTCCGGGACCTGTGCTCCGTATTTTTCAATTTCTTTATAGACCTGGAACGCTCGGCGGTAACCAAGTCCGAAGTTTTCGTCTTTCTTTCCTACGCCGTCTGTGTGTCCATGAATAACCAAAAGTCGGTTGGTTAGTCCACCTGTCTCAAAATCGAGAATTTGATCGGCGTCAGCCTCAAACAACTTGCGGAAAACCTGTCCGCCATCTGCACTTAGTTGTGACTTGCCGGAGTTAAAAAGTACGTCCCCTGGCAGTGTGATCATTCGCAGGGTTTGGTCACCTACAGTCTCGCTGATGCCTACATCTTTTCCTTGATTTAAAGACCAAAGGATTACGAAAAAGACCATGATGATGGTCATGAGATCCATGTAGATGACCTGCCAGGTATCAGATTTGCGGCGTTTTCGCGCCATCTTGCTGAAGTGTTTCACTCCGTGAGCTCCGCCCGCACGTCGTTTTCGACAAGAACTTCAAGGGCTCGACAGAATGTATCGAAGTCGTAGTCAAGGGCTTTCAGTCTTTGGTCGAAGCGCGATGCGACAATATTGTAGAAAGATGCAAAAACGGCACCGTAAAGAGTTGTCTTGAGTGCAAGCGCGAGTTGAGGGGTTAGAAACTCAACGCTAACGTCGGCGCCAAGGCTATCGAACATCCCGATGAGGCCGACAATGGTTCCGATTAGTCCAAATAGTGGCATGGCACTAGCGACAAATTCGAGGTGGGCTAAAGAGTAGTCGTAAAGCTCATGGCATTCGACATAGTAATCGTGGGCGGTGTACTCAATGTACTCATGACCTTTTTCCCGCGCTAAGATGGCCTGTACGTCTCGAGCGAGCGGGTTGTCGGGTAGCTCAACTACAGAGCCTTGTTTGATAGGGCCAACGAGAAGGTCGCCTCGCTCGTTGTGCTTTACCCGCAAGAATTCTTTGAGCGGAACAAGGGTCTCCTGGATGTAAGCTGCGTTTGCAATTACATGGCGACTTGAAAACAAGAGTGTCACTGTTGCGCCTGCTAGCTTTTTCACACCGGCGCCGGTTACATATACGAGCAGCGCAAATGAGACTAAGAGCATCGCGATAAAGTAGTTTTCGGTGACGAAGAATAACGTTGCCACTGCGAAGAGAGCAGCAAAACCGACTAGACCCGCTACGCCCGCGCCAGCCGCCGCTTTGTCGATGGCGAGGGACGAAGGGCTCACAGTCGCGAAAAAAAGCGATGAATCGCTCTTGTTTGGTTTACTCATTGACAGTGGGTTCTTTCTCTTTAATGGAGGCGTTTTCTTCGGCGATTGCCGCGCGCTCCTCGTCTAGGGTTTGAACGTAGGCTGGATGATAGTCGATTGCTCTTAAAGTAGCGGCAAGGAATCCACCCACAGCCACACCTGCGAAGAGAGCGTACAAAATATTGCGAACGACGTAGGCGCGCTGTTCACGAAGCTGTTTTCGTGAAAAATAAGACAGCCATATTAACCGAGCATGAAGGGTGGCTCCCATTTCCTCGGTTCGCGGAGGCTGCTCGCTTACTGCATCGGTTATATAACGGGATATTGCTTTCAGGTCAGCTCTTGGCGCGCGGACACTGAGAAGCGACTGGTCTCGCTCAGAAAAACAATAAAGATACTGAACCAAGTGGTGTCGCCCGTGGTTGAGAGCGGCATACGCATCGGCGAGCATCGCGGAGTAGCGACTCAGCCAACGTTTGTAGAAAATCTCCACGCTCCGATACCACTTGCCTGGTACCGACTTCATGGTGCTAATGGCTGAGCCAAGGGTAAGAAGTCTGTCTTCCCGTCGACCAATACGGCCAATCTCCACAAGGAGAGGTCCGAAGAGGAAATCTCGATCTGTGGGGTCGCCGTCGTCATATTCCGAATTGGGATCGAGTAGGGCGAAATCGTAATGCTCAGCTAGCAATTCTCGAATTACGGCCATATCACGTGGCGTATCGGCAACTAAGGGTAGAAGAGCATCGGAGGAGGGCATGACTTGTCCCAGCAATGTCGCTATTTGTCCGATTCCCTGTTTCACCCCGCGAGCTCGAACATCTACCCGCCGCCGCTTTCTTTTCTCTGATAGAGAGTCGAAGGCGGATTTTGCTTGGCCAGCAAAACGTTCTACTTGGGCTCGAAGGTCGGCACCCAACCCCTGTGCCCTCTGTATGGGGTCGTCATCAGGAACCGGTTGGATCTGACCGGCCTGCCAATCGGCCCAAGAAAAGACATGTTCGTTCTCGGCTTCCTCAAGGGGACCGCGCATCGCGAATTCGAGTAAGCCAGTTCCGACTACAATGCGCGTTTTGGCAAGTCCGCCGCCGTAGGAGTGGATACCTCGTCGTTGACCAGGAAGAAATAGAACGTTGTCGAATAACCCTGGCGGAAGGGAATATCCGGTTCTTCTAGCGAATACCTGTATATATTCAGTGATACGATCGTGCCAGACATTCGCTCGGGTCGCTCGTCCGGACACCCATTCGGTATCCAATATGAGAGCAAGGGCTTCGATGATGACAAGAAACCAGAACCTTGCCAAAAGCAACCAAAAGGGTGTCACTACCAATAGCGCAAGACGGTTGGACAAATCCATCGACCAGGTGGCTGCGACAAGTATGGCAATGAACGGAGAGTAAAGAATGCCGCGAATGATGATGCGTTCAGCGACGACTGCAAACCATGCTTGGACAAGCCGGACTACGTCTCGATGGCCCACTCGATTAAATCCCCGCAAGCTGGGAACCAGACTAGGAAGGGCTGTAATCAAAAGCCAAGCCCAAGCGACCCCTCCAAAGAGCTCGGATAGCCAGACCCACGATTCGGCGCGCGGAGTGTCAGGACCAAGAGGGTCGGGGGTGAAGGCGAGGCACGCTATGGCGAGTGCTGCGCTTGTAATCGTGATAAAGATCGAGGGAACCCATCCGCGAACAGCGCGGAGGTTATGCCCGCGTCGGTCTGAAATCGAGGCCACAATAGCTAGGGCGGCGATAGCGAATAGCAGGAAGCTAGCTCCAAATATTGCGGACCAACCACGGGGGTGTTTACGGAGTGAGCTACCCAACGTGGGCACTGTTGGACCAAGAGCCGTGCCAGTAAGAAACGCTTTCTCGTCGAGAAGGCCGCCCTTGGTTAATACCGGTTGGAAAGCGCCGAGTATGTTGCGCTTTAGCCTGCTCTGACTCATACCGTTGTCGACGGAAAAGGAGCCGTTGGACACCGTTGCAGGAGTCCACAACTCGACTATTTCGAAGTTGATATCTTCGTCTCGAAGAACACCGAGGAAAACCACCTCAATACCCGCTTCTTGGTAATCGGTTGGCGAGCAGGGGGAGCAGGCGAAGGACTTTGTCGGAAACGTTACGATTCTCTGATAACCAGAAATTTCTTTAGCTATGCGGTCAGACATCGCCCGTGCGAACCAAGCGTCACTTTGGTCTTGAGCCTGAACATCAATAACGAACCTTGTCGGCGGCGGTTCTTCTTCGGCTTCGGATTCTGCGTGAGCGTCAGCCTGAAAAAGAGCGCAGAGAAAGAGCAGGGTACGTACCGCTCTCCCAAACCGCTTTTGCCGTTTTCCCGTTACCCCCACGAGGAGGAATCATAAGAAAACATAGGGATCGGTGTCGAGATGACATGGCTGCTACCTACTCGTCAAACGGCAGGAAAAGTCGAATTTCCTACTTCTTTGTGTCGGCTCTTAAGATAAGTGGCACTCATTCTTCCGAGAACCTCTTTCAAAGATGTCAACTTAGAGAGGTCCGTTTGAGTCGCCGCGGCGTTTCCTAAGAACAAATCCAATGAGAAAAAACAAAGGAAACAAAAACTGTGAACTCGGTGCGCTAGAGCATCCGCCTGGCGCCGAGAGCGCGGTGTCGCCGCCGTTGCTCTCTTCCGGCAATTGGCAGGCATCGCCAACACCATCTTGGTCTTCATCGTTCTGGTCAGTGTTTTCGTCATCTGGACAGTTGTCGAATTCGTTAGGGACACCGTCAAAATCGTTATCTTCGGGCTCGCAAGCATTGCCTTCCCCATCTTGATCGTCGTCGAATTGATCGGGGTTGGGAACTTCTGGGCAGTTATCATCTCTGTCGATTACACCATCACCGTCGTTGTCTGGCGGATCACAGGCATCGCCAAGCCCGTCGTTGTCGTTGTCGGTTTGAGAAGGGTTGGCATCAACGGGACAATTATCGTCGTCATCGAGAACACCATCTTGGTCAAGATCGGAAATTCCGGATGTTCCAGCCCAATATACGGCTTGCTCGAGAAGGCGGTCTGCGTCGCCAAAGCGAAGAGCTTCTGTGTCGTAACGCTGGGTATCACCTGCGTAAAGAAAGCCGAGGAAGACATTGCGCCCGTTACCATTGGGGCCCACGACAATGCTGTGCGCTGCATCGGGCACGTCACAGTTTGGATTCGAAAGTACGGCCAGGCTGGTGGCTTGGGGGTCATCAACAATTGGGCTCCACTCGACAAAATTAGCGCCGCCAGGCAACTCGGTGATGCCATCAGTGACCGGGTGAGTTGGCGACACCGAAAGAGTTGTGCCGAGTCCGCAATTGAAATTAGGAAAAGCAGAGGCGTCAATGGGGATTACGTCGTCGAGGGCGATATCACGGGGCGTGCTTGGAAAAGCGTCACCGATCTCGAAGTCAATCCAACCCGCAGCCACGACGCCACCGCCAGCACGAACCCAATCTCGTAACGCTATCGCGCCCACGAGGTTGACATCATCAAGGCTGCCGATTTCGCCGTTACTGCCAAAGACAACCACGTCAAATTCGGCGAGCTCCTCAAGGGTGTCAATTTGATCTGCGTCAACAGCTGTTGCGTTGAAGTCAAAAAAAGTATCGTCGTTTAACTGGGCCACGAGCTCTTGCGCTGAATTGACAACGTCGGCAACAGGGAGTGTGTTGAGGACTGCAACTTCCACCTGGGCTGCCGCCTTGTTTTCACCAACCACAAAGAAAAGGGTTGCCAGGGTGCATCCTAGAATCACTGGTTTCGCTACTCGCACGCCTATACTAATAAGCAAATTCCACACCCTGGTTGTTTGGCAATGTTTTTAGTGGCTTAGGTCTCTGGGCGCAGAGGCAAGTGTAGCGAAACCGAGTGGCGGCACGGAGAGTTGCCTCTTTTCCTCCCAGTTAAAAAGGCTTTTTCGAGGTTTGAAACTCGACTAGGCTTTCTCCTATGGCCCGTGGTTCTACCGAAAAAATCTTATTAGTTTTGGCTGCTTTTTCTCTTTCCGCTTGCGGCGAAGGGGCGGCGCCTCATCCAAGTATTGCGGGCTTTACCATAACGCCAAATACCGCGGCGGCCGGCGATACGCTAACTGTTGAAATCGACGCAGCGCATTTTGAACTTGCCGGCGAGCACGAGCATGCTGGGCACACTCCAGAAAACCTGGGGGAAGCGTCAACCAACAGAGGACACGTGCACGTATACTTTGATTCCTTCGACGAAAATCCGATTGCCATGAAAGCGGAACGAGCTTTTGATATCACTGTGCCCGAGAACTCACTGCCCGGAGAACACGACGTATACGTACGACTCCATGCTAGCGATCACACAATCATCGTACCTGAAGTCATAGGCATGTCTACGTTGATGGTAGTCACTCCAATTTTGCCAGCTGACTAGTTCAACCGTAGCCCAAGAGTTTGCCTATTTGGAAAACCAAAAAGGTGACGACCCAGGCAAGTCCGGTCATATAGGCAAACAAGAAAACTGGCCACCGGTATCCACCAGTCTCGCGGCGTACGACCGCTAATGTGCTCATGCATTGGCAGGCGAGGGCGAAAAAGATCATTAAGCAAAGACCCACTAATGGCGTGTAGACCGGGCTGCCGTCCCGGCGAACCTCAGCCCGCATCTGCTGTCGGAGGGTCCCGCTGTTTTCGTCTACATCTCCGCCAGAGCTGTACACCACTCCCATTGTGGAGATGAAAACCTCTCTAGCTGCAAACGCGCCAATAATTCCGACACCGATTTTCCAGTCAAACCCGAGCGGCTCAATGAGGGGCTCGATAGCCTGGCCGAGTCGCCCACCGTAACTTTCCCGTAAGAGCTCCCCGTCGCGTTGGTTTTCTAGAGTCGTTCGAGCCTCTAAACTCATTTCTTGAGCTAAAGCGACGTCGTAGTTCTGGGTGGGATTGTCTAGGGTTTTGGGGAAACTCAGCAACGCCCAAAGAATGACTGTAAAAACAAGAATGACTGTCCCGGCTTCCTTCAGAAAAAAACGAGTTCGCCGCCACATCATAGCCAGTACATCTAGAAGTCGGGGCATTCGGTATGGAGGAAGCTCGATAACAAAGGGCAACCGTCTAGCCCTGAGGGGTTTCATGGTTTTTGAAAGAACCCAAGCCGCCACGAGGGCGACAATTACGCTAAAAAGGTACATTCCGACCATAAGAAGCCCTTGGACAGGGAAAATGCCCCAGACATGAGCAGCGGGAAATAGCGACGCTATGACGAGAGTGTAAACCGGTAGTCTTGCCGAGCAGGTCATCAAGGGAACTACCATCATCGTGAGAAGTCTGTCTCGGCGCCGTTCGAGTGTTCGGGTTGCTAGGATCGCTGGAATCGCGCATGCGAAACCGCTAAGCATTGGCACGAATGCGCGTCCGTGGAGGTTCATGGTTCGCATAATGCGGTCCATCAAATAGGCAACCCGAGCCATATATCCGCTGTCTTCGAGAACGCCTAAGAATAAAAACAAAAGCAAGATTTGCGGCAGGAACACGACAACGGAACCCACGCCGGCAATAATCCCGTCAGTGATAAAGTCGGAGAGTATCCCCTTGGGTAGGGTGCTTTGCACAAGATCGGAGAGGCCGGAAAAAGATCGTTCGATTAGGTCGATCGCTGGATCAGACCAAGCAAAAAGTGATTGAAAAACCACGAACATGACAGCGAGAAAAATTGCGAAACCAAAAACACGGTTTAGGAGAATTGCGTCAAGTTTGTCGGAAAAGTTCGAGCGCAGTTTGGTCTGTTGAAGGCTTGTTGCCGCCTGGTCGAGGACCCGGTACCTCGCGGCAACGATTTCGTCGTCAATCTCGTTCCCTTTGATCTCGGTCGCGAGAACGGCCTCCCGAACACTTGCCGGTATGTTTTCTAGTTCATCATCTTCATCAATGCTCATAAGAGCCCATAGAGAGAGGGCTTTGCTCTGCGGCCAGTTCTCCGGGAACGATTTGGCAATCCGGTCTGTTTCGGCATCCAGCGACGCGGAAAGAGAGAAATGAAGTTTAGGTTTTGGTTTGGCTGAGGACAGACAACTGTCAACGGCTTTTTTAAGCTCTTCTATGCCTTGGTTTGTGCGTGCGGAAATTGTTACCACCGGGCAGTCGAGAGCGTCTGCAAGATCGGCGCTTGGTGGTAGTGATTCAATTTCGTCGCTCATGGTGAGGGCAATGACGACTGGAACGCCTAACTCTTGAACTTGAAGGGCCAAGTAAAGACCGCGCTGCCATTGCGAGGCCGCGACACATACAATTGCAGCATCTGGGCCTGGCGTGTCATCCAAGCCAAGAAGCGATTGCACCGCTATTTGCTCCTCCTGGGTCCGAGAAACCAATGAGTAGGTCCCGGGTATATCCAAGAGCTGCACATCTCCTCGGCTGGGAAGGGAAAGCGTGGCTGTGATTTTCTCTACGGTCACGCCAGGGTAGTTTCCAACCTTTGCCCGACTCTTAGTGAGTTTGTTGAAAAGCGTTGTCTTGCCGGTATTCGGGTTTCCGACAAGTACAACCTGGGTTGGTTGGCTCACTGAGTCACCTCGATGGAGTTGGCCTCTTGTCGTCGAATCGAGATCTTTCCACCCCGGACTTCTATTTCGATGGGATCACCCAAAGGTGCTCGCTTGGTAGGAGTGACGACCGTGCCAGGCAATAACCCCATTTCGAGAAGCCGGCGTCTAAACATACGGTCGCCAGAAACTCGTGAGATCGTGACCTGGGTGCCCAGGGGAACGGCGTCGAGATTGAGCAAGGCGGGGAGAGTCGCGCGGTTGCCTACCTTTCTGCAATATTCAAAGCGTCTCGATGGAAATAGATCGTGTGTTTCCCGTTAGTTTGCGACACTGCCCACGCAGTGAAGGATCTCCCACCCGACATTCTCGAGCTTGTCGAAACCTTTGAGTTTCTGGATGATTGGACTGATAAGTATCGTCACCTTTTGGATTTGGCCAAAGCACTACCCCCTCTTGAAGAAGAGCACAAGGTGGACAAAAATAAGGTTCTTGGCTGCATGAGCCAAGTTTGGATGGTGAGCGATGGGGTCGATGCTGAGTCCCGGCTTACATTCAGGGCGGATAGCGACGCTCACATTGTTCGTGGGTTAATCGCTGTATTATTAAAAATGTATTCAGGTCGATCTGCTAAGCAAATCCTCGCCACAGACGCAATCGAAGTCTTTGCCCAGCTGGGACTAGATGAACATTTGAGTGTGGGGCGCCGCAATGGCCTCGAATCTATGGTCAAGCGGATTCAATCCCTTGCTCAAGCAAGTGTACAATCCAATGCATGAGTGAGTTCGTCTTTGAGACGATAGCGCGGCGAGCCGCTGACCAGGGGAGTCTTCCGGCTTTGACTTGTGGAGAGGATCGTCGGAGCTACGCAGAGTTTGATCGTACAGCGAATCAGATTGCCAACTACCTGCGTTCGGTCGGGGTTTCGCGAGGTGACCGAATTGCGATTGCTATGCAAAAATCCGCGGACTACGTCTGTTCGCTCTTTGGCATCATGAAAGCCGGCGCCTGCTACGTGCCAATCGACGCAAGCTATCCAAAACATCGTATGGAGCAAATTATTGCGGATTGTGAAATCCGCGTGATGATTTCTGATGGAGCCGTGCTTTCGGTTTTAACGGAAGGCGGCGTTCCACCCGGTTTAGAACATGCGGTTTGTATAGATGAGACCAATGTAAGTGGTCTCGACGTGACCGCGATGGGCAAGGTCAAACAAGGAAACGACAAGAGGGTTTCGGTATCAGTTTCCGACAAAGACCTTGCTTACATTCTTTATACCTCTGGTTCGACCGGGAAACCCAAGGGAGTAATGCTTACGCATCGCAATCTGATGACGTTTATGGATTGGTGCGAAGGCGCTTTTGATCTCAACAGTGATGACCGGATTATCAATACCGCCCCGTTTACCTTCGATATCGCGGGACTCGACATGTTTAACGCGTTTCATTTCGGAGCGTGTTTAACGGTTGTTGCCGATCAGAAAATGATCAATACGGTTTTAGCGGCAATCCAGAAAGAAAAAATCACATTTATGTCGGCGGTCCCGACTCTACTAGGAGCGTTCGCTTCGCGACCCGCGGTCTTTCGTCGGTATGACCTTAGTAGTCTAAAAACAATCATAAGTGGTGCCGCGCTATGTCAGCCGACCACGATGATGCAGCTCCACGAGCATTTGCCTAAAGCTGAGCTCTGGAATCTCTACGGGCCAACTGAGGCTACGATTTATTGTTTGTATCACCGAGTTGATCCAGCGACTCTCCGCCCCGATAGTCCCATCCCAATCGGTATACCATTTGAAAATACCGAGGCCTTTGTTGTCTCAAAGGACGGAGGCGAGAGTGCCATTGGCGAGTCTGGCGAGTTGGTGCTGCGTGGCTCTCACATTGCGGCGGGTTACTTTAACAACCCAGAAAAGACGCAAGCTGCATTTCGACCTTACACGTTAGCTCCACATTTGGGCGAACTGGTCTATCACACCGGTGACGTAGTACGTCAGGACAGCGATGGCACGTTCCACTTTCAAGGTCGAATGGATGACCTGGTGAAAAGCCGCGGTTATCGAATCGAGCTAAACGAGATTGACCTGGCGTTGGCAGCTATGGGTGCCAAACTAAAAGAGTCTATTTCTGTGGCGGTACCTGACCCTCAGCTTGAAAATAAACTCGTGGCAGCGGTTGTCCTAACAGAAGGCACAAAGCTAACCGACGAGGAAGTCAAAAAGCATTGTGCGAAAATAATTCCAGACTATATGGTCCCCGACGAGGTCCTTTTCCTAAGCGAGTTGCCCAAGACATCCAGTGGGAAAATCAACCGCAAGGCGATTGTTCAGGACATTGTCGCGCGCGAAAAAGAGTAAAACAGCCCTTTGTTAGCTAGAGCTTGCTGCTCGGACAACGTAGGGCGGTTGACCCTCCATTTTTGCTGGATCTTCCAACCATTCGCCAAGTAGGTGAGTAAGTTTTGAGGCGTGACTTGCGTCCATCACTCGGTGGTCGATGGAGACGTTGACCCGCAAGACTTTTCTCACGACGACTTTACCGTTTTCTACCCAAGGTGATTCTCGCACGTCGCCGACTGTGATCACCATTGGTATACGTGTTTCCGCGACCAAGGGCGCATAGGCGGTACGAAGTCCAAACGCACCGACATTGGTAACCATTACAGAACCAAAAAGGTCTTTGGGAACGCCAAACCGCGAAAGGTCGATGTTCAATGTATGAGTGACGAACATCAAAGAGCGGATAGAGGCACGGAGAACCGGGATAGGGAGCTTGCTGAACCGGTTTTGAGCATTCGCGCGGCCGCTTCGGTTGGTTCGCGCCGCGGTGACTTCTAGATCGGCTTCGCTAACGATTTGCTCGAGTGGTTTCTTTTCGAGATCAAAGAGCGTCGCGTAAGACAAGTCGGTTGTGCCTCTGTCGTTCGGTTTCATCACCATGAGTGAAACGCCGGTACTGGCACGTTGTTGGATTGCTCCGGCCCTGACCTGTACATTGGTCTCTGGGTATTTGTGGAGGCCGGCCGCAATACCTCGAGCAACGAGATGGGTGAAAGTGAGATGCTTGCCGGTTCGTTGGCGGAAGGCTTCAATGTAGTCCAGTGTTTTTTCGACACAGACGTCGTGGGATCCAAACATGGTCGCGTCATTGGGGCTCTTCCAAGTGGCCAATGCAAAGCGTCTAAACGTTGATGTTTTTTGCTTAGGCTTGAACTCGATGTTTTGCATCGTTGCCTCCCTTTTTAGGAATGTCTACCTCGTGGCCGGGGGAGGCGCTCTCGTTCAGAAGTAATTCTGAGACTCTAAAAAGGCGGTGTAGATCGGCTTGGTCTGCTTCGAAAAGAGGAAGATCTATTACGAACGCTTCATCGCCAGCTCTCATACGCACCCGACGAAGAACTTCGAGATCTCTTGCTGCCAGCTGTTGCTCTTCGCGGGCCATTTGTTGGAACGCACCCACTATTCTTGCTGGTATAGCCTTGGAAAACGAAGACTCGTGGGGAAAGTTCCAACGGTTAAGGAAAGCCGAGCTCCTGTTAAACACAAATCCACCAAGCGGAAGCCGTAGACGCTTCGCGGTATCCTGGAAAAGAAATGCCTCGTTGACGGAGGTCTCTTGAGGGGATGTTACCAGTACAAAAGAGGCAGAGTCTGTGGAAAGCAGAGCCCTAACCGATGATGCACCTGCTTCGAGAGAATTGAAAACACGCTCAAATTGGGTCAAGAAAAAGACAAAGTCATCAACAAATCGGCTGCCCGTGATGGCTCTGATTGTTCCTAGTGCCACATTCGCCGACAGCCTACGCAATCTACTCTTAGTACTTGGGCGCAAATATTTCATGACTTTTAGATCGAAGAGTCGCTGAAGGCGCTTTGGAGCGTCGAGAAAATCGAGAGCGTGGCGGGAAGGAGGGGTGTCTACAACCACCACGTCGAACTCTCCACTTTCTACGAAAGTATGGAGTGCTTTCATGGCCGCATATTCATGCATGCCTGCGGTCATGGTGCTCAGTTGTCGATATATTGGGTTGGTGAGGAACTGGTTTAGTTCCGCTTTGTCCTCAATGACCGCGCGAATTGTGGATTCCGCAACCCGCATTGAATCAAGCATCCAAGCATAGAGAATGCCAGGCTTCTCAATTCCTAGTTCGAATAAGGTGTCGTCGGGAAGGGGAAGGGGTTCTGGGGGGCTGTTGTTGACTCCGAGAACTTCCGCAAGTCTAAGAGACGGATCAATCGTGAGTATTAGGACTTTCTTGCCGCGTCGTGCGAGGGCGACGGCAAGACTAGCCGATACTGTGGTTTTCCCCACTCCGCCGGCGCCGCAGCAGACGATAATGCGCTTTTGCATGAGTGCTTCAAAAAGTTGCCTGTTCATGATGCGACCAAACTGTTTGCAATCTCTGTTACAACGTTACCAAACGCAAAACGGGGAACTTCGATCATCGGTATGGAGGTGTTTGCGCGTAGCCGGGCTACGGCTTGCTTGGACAGGCTAGAGCGACTAAGAGTGTGCCGACCAAGATAGTTCTTTCCTAAGGTGGCCTCTTCAAGGAGTGTTTTTTCAGCCAGTGAAAACGGTGCACTCGTCATTTGGTTGACCACAGTGGCTCCGACCGCAACGTTGTCACGATCTAATCCGGCAATCAGCTCGAGAGCTTCTTGAACAGCTAACGGTTCAGGCAAACTGACCACAATGGCTTGGGTTAACGTTGCGTCACAGAAAATCTCCTGGCCGGATCGTAGAGTGTCGTAAATAGGGCCGTCGCCAAAAAGTTTGAGCAGCACGCTGGGAAGGCTTGTCAGTCCCAAAGCGTGCCCGGTGGCAGGCATGTCAACGATGATGAGGTCGTATGCCGGCTCGCCTCTCCGCTCTTTTCGGAACTCGGAAAGTAGGTGGTAAAGAATTCCCATTTCACGTGCCGAAGGCGCGGTAGCGAGAAGTGTTTGCACGGCCTTGGAAGACAACGCAGCTTTGGCTAGGCGCCGGCTGCGAATTTTATCTTCCATGAAACGCTCCTGCCCAACTTGAGCCAGGAGGATCGCGCCCCAGATATCTTCGGTGAGTTGCAGAGGCTCTCGAGCGAATCTGGTGAGGCCAAAGAGGCTGGCAAGCGGCGAGTGGTAGTCGCCCGAGGTCGCCACCTCCGCCACCAAGACTCGCTTACCTTCCTTGGCTGCAGCTCTAGCGAGGGCAGCGACAAGAGTAGTCTTGCCAACGCCGCCTTTCCCCGTCACCAGGACTGCGCGTTTGTCGAAAAGAGAGTGAGCCATACAGGCGAACGGACGCTACCCTGAAGGAGAGTCGCAAGCAAGCGGTGGCTGTTTGAACCTAGGGTTCTAGAGGGTAGCGATAGGTAAATTCGCTCGGAGTCGCGTGCTACAACGCGGCCCGATGCTTCTTGCCTGGCTCGAAAAAAGTGCCCCAATTGGAATTCTTCTGTTGGTCGTTGGGGTGGTTATCGCTCGGCTACCTAAATTAGATCTGGGTTACACGAAGGAATTTCGCCGGCGTCGAGTGCTCAATTGGCTTCCGCTTGGCTTGACCTACGCGTTCCTTTACATGGGGCGTTACAACCTAAAAATTTCAAAGAACGCCTTCGAGATGATGCAGAGTCCCGATGGCTCGGCGATGATGGGCAACGATGATTTCGGGATCATCTTCGCTGTAGGGACCGTTGTTTACGGCGCGTCCTTTCTTATCAACGGTCCAATTACAGACCGGAAAGGCGGAAAATTTTCCATTCTGGTCGGTGCGGGCGGTGCTTGTCTGGCCAATCTTCTAATGGGGCTTGCGTCTCTTTCACTTCTCCATCAAGGCCCTATGTCGACGGTCATTGCGGCCAAATTTACTTGGGTGTTTTCCATCTTGTATGGAATCAACATGTACTTTCAAAGCTTCGGCGCCGTCGCCATTGTCAAGACGAATGCGCCTTGGTTCCACGTGCGAGAGCGCGGGGTTTTTGGTGCGATTTTCGGAATTCTTATTTCACTGGGGATCTATTTCGCGTTTGATTGGGGCGCCATGATCCGTGACGCATTGGGGGTCGAATGGGTCTTTCTGGTGCCGGCAATCATGCTGATTTTGTTCTGGGTCATCGACTACAAGGTCACCGAAAATACACCTGGCGAGGCTGGGCAGAAGGACTTCGACACCGAAGATGCCTCGTCGGGTGACGATGGACCTCGGTTGCCTGTTGGTCAGGTGTTCAAGAAGATGCTTAGCAATCCGGTCATCTTGACGATTGCTTTTATCGAGTTCTGCTCTGGGTTCCTTCGCCAAGCGATCATGCAGTGGTTTCGAACCTTCGCGAAACAAACTGACGGGGCTCTCGGGCTCGCAGACACGTTTGTGTACAACAACTGGGGGCTCTTGCTCTGCTGCGCGGGAATTATGGGTGGTGTGTTTGCCGGTATAATAAGCGATCGGGTTTTCAATTCGAGACGCGGCCCTGTTGCAGCAGTTCTCTATGGCCTGATGCTCGCCAGTGCCGCAGTCTTAACATTCGTTTACACAGGTCCCATGGTTGGTTGGTTGGTTGTGTTTATGTCCCTCTGTGTTATCGGTGTTCACGGCATGCTCTCTGGTACTGCATCCATGGATTTTGGAGGAAGTAAGAACGTCGGCGTAGCGGTAGGAATTATCGACGGTTTTGTTTACTTGGGGACCGCTGTTATGTCTGTTACCTACGCGTTGGTTCTTCCAAAGGAACAATTTGAGGGCACGGGTAGCGCAAGGACATTGGTGGGTCCAGTAACCGATCCCGAGAACTGGATCGCCTGGCCCGTCGCTATGGTGCCGCTTGCTCTTTTGGGGCTCTTCCTGTCGTTCAGAGTCTGGAACGCAAAACCAAGACCGCGCAAATCAGCGGCTACCTAGCCCCTTATTCGCAAGAGGGGGCGCCTGGCTGAGCGCCGAAAGGATCGACATAGTCCACGCCCATGACCTGGATTTCAGATATGGCGTAGTGACCCCAGCTGTAAAATGGGGTGCATTCCGCATCGTCTACCCAAACAGCGACCCACTTTGCGAATGGACCTGTTGGCAATAAGAACGTTTTGTTGGCTGCAGAGTTTCGCGAGGAAGCGATCTGCACCCATTCGCCTTGGCTCTCACCGTGCTGGTAGACCAATTTACCAGGATCTTCAGACTCACTTAGGTAAAGCCAGTACGTTTCCTGTTCGCACGCGGCTGGGCTAATAAAGTTGATGGACTGAACCCGGCCTCCCGCCTCTGGGTTTAGACGTAATCGAACTTGAGGAGTGAACTCACTGCCACCATTGCCTGCGTTGTAGGCCTTCGCGAAGGTCGTATCGTCACCGTCGGTGATACTTAGAATATCGCCCTCAAAAACATCAAAGTTTGTGGTGAGGGGGATAGCGCCTTCTACTAGATTGATTGGCTCATTGGACAACGAATCAGTTGGCGACGTGCCTGAGCGGAATACCGTGATCTCGATTGGGTTAGAGGTACCTGCTTCATTCTCGGCCTGAATACTAATGGGGTTAGCGCCATCTTGGAGGGCGACGTCTATACAGAAATGACCGTCTCCGTCGACAGTCAAAATCTGAGTGCCAACCAGCGGCGAGCTGTAAACTAAGCGCGCGTCCGCAGGAGCCCTTCCGAAGAGGGGTAGGGAGCCCCAAACGGTATTGGCTGTGTAGTCGTTAAGCACAACCACCGGTTTGCTTGACGGATCGCCAACACGGGCGCTCGAAACGCCCGGCGTCGTGGGCTCAACCGGACCATCTGCTTGACCACCGCCGCATGCAGCGCTCAGAGAGAGCGATGCCGCTAGTGCGGTCGATAAAAAACTGTTTTTACAAAGTGAGTGCATGCTTTTATCCCCACCTTACTTCTCTGCCAGAGCCGTGCCGAAGCAAAAAAACAGTTAACTTATTGAAAACAAATAGTTTTCTGACACAACGTGTCATGGATAACAGTGGCTGACCGAAAAGCCACCAAGTCGAAAATCAGCGGCACTTTGCTTACGCACCACGCCTATGTCTTTGAATTTCGATGGCTCCAAAGTTGGCATGTTCGATGCTCTTTAGAAGGGCCATGAGACGGCAGATCTTAATTTCAGTATTTGTAGGAGCGGGCCTTTTCCTCGGCGCTTGTGGTGGCGAAGAAAAGTCCGAAGAAGAATGGAAGGCTGAACCTTTAGTTCCGCCTGGGTTAACCGCTGTGACACCCACGGAAATCGTTTTGGGTGACGACATTACGGTTATCGGCCAAGATTTTCCTCACCGAGACAATGGAAGCCTTGGTCTTCAATTAGCTGGTGAGTTCACGGATGAGGAAGGCAACGTTTCGTTCTTTGATCAAGAGATTGCGTTGACTGTCAAAGATGACGGCGTTGCGACAGCTCCTTTCGAGACGGTTCTCTTCCATCCACAGGGGAACAAGCTCGGGGTATTCAGAGGGCAAGCTCTTCTGGTAACGACACCGTTTACTCCTCCAACCAACGACGATGTTAGTAGTGGCGGACCTTTGAGGTCTGAAACCAAGGAAGTAGATATCCGTGTTGGGCCTAGCATTATGGTCCGTCGAATGCGGCCGATTGGAAGTAGCTGCCAGCCTGTCACGGAGGGAACGAATCCCAACAAGAGGGTTGAGCTAGAAATCGAAGTGCTTGGGTTTGGTCAGGCCAGCCCCGATCGCCGATGGGAATTCGAGGTAGGGTTTCGTTCGCCCGATATCATCGCGACGTTTGCCGCAGAAGAATCGGTTGGAACCTGGCCGGTTACTAACGAAGTTGTAGGTAACGCGCCGAATGGAGAAAATACCATGCGCGGCTTGATCTCTACCGGTTCGGTCTTTTCACTTAGACCACACTTAGAAGAGCAGGTCGTCGAAATTTCAAACCCGATTTCTATTGGAGACCGAACTCACTTCCGTGGGCTTTCTCTTGTATCGCTTACCACGGGCAGCCTTGGTGAGAATGACTTAGATACTCTTGCTCCCATGGTATTTTCTGTTCATACCAGCGACGGGCGTTCTATCCGTCGGAACTTCAGCTATCGAATCGCCAAAGAGCGTACGCATTCCGGTTGGGATGGCGAGACACGCATCGTAGAGAGAAGCGTTCCTCAACCTCAAGGTGGTTGTGTCCACGCATTCCCTCGTGAGCTTGAGGTCCGTTATGGAGAGTCGGTGACGATTCACAAGCAAACCTCCATCGGGTACCGCGAGGACTTGGGAGCGAACCAGCAAGCTGGTTTCAGCGCGGGTCCATTCAACGTCTTTCAGGTTCAAACCCATGCAGGCTGGAATCAGACTTTCAGCACGGATATCAATAATAGTATTTCGAGTGACGTCCACAGCTCACGTGACGTGAGTACTCAGATTATTCCTGGGTTCTTCGGCCAGTCCTACCGCCAGTTAATCAAGTACGAGCGAAAAGTAGGCTTGGTGCTTAATACCGAATGTGGTGAGACTTTTGATGGTGGCGACATCGTTCTCTACGAATGGGACTTTGCCTTTCAGATAGACCAAGGACCAACCTGTCCGCCAGCACCGACCTTGCCACCTGCGATTCAGGATGGAGAAATCTTGATTCCTCTCCATAACGATCCAAATAGCTAAATACCTGCCCCTAGCGTCTCTACGGGAATCGCGGAATCCGCGGTTCCCGTTTTTGCTTTCGGTTTTACTCTGCTCGGTCTCTGTCTCTTGGTTTTCCCAAGGAAGTGAGCATCTCAGGGAGGTCGACGCCCAAGG
>CAYPIX010000004.1:50926-80510 GCA_964410875.1 uncultured Kofleriaceae bacterium | reverse complement strand
ATGAAACAGTACCCAGACGATGCCAAGTATTTCTGGCAGGCCGGGGTTCGCTACTACCTAGACCTCTGGTCAGAAGATCCTGAACAGCGGCGTAAATGGCGAGAGCGCGGCGCCGAACTGATTTCCCAATCCATGACCAAAAAAGGGGCCACAACACGAATGGCGACCCTCGCCTCGGCTCTCCACACCAAGCTCGGCAAAAAAGACCGCGCCATTCGCGAGCTACAGCAGATGATCATGACCACGGACAATCCGTATCAGCGCAAGCTCCTTGAAAATCGTCTCCGCGGAATTGGTGGGCAAGAAGTTTTCAGGGAAACCATGGAAGCCCGCCGCAATTTCGATAAAAAGCACAAAGAGGAATTACCCCTTACCCCCCCTTCCCTCTATATTCTCATGGGCGACGCACCTGAGCCTAGCTTCGACTTCGATAAGCTGGGACAGGGAGAGCTATTCGTTCTAGGGGATGACGGCGAATTGCGTAAGCAATAACGCTCTCGACTAATCATCCATGCGGTCGGTGAGATCGCGAACCGAACGCGTTGTCTCACCATCGCGAATCTCGACTCGAAAGGTTTCGTCAATGCCGTGATCGGCATTCTTTAGGGTGATCTTGTGGCTTCCCGACATCAGCTTGAGGTTTCGCTGCGGAGTCGATTTTCCGGTATCTCGGCCGTCGATGAAAATCCGACATGGAGGCTTTGAACCAAGCCGTAACGTACCCTCGCCTACTTGCTCGTCGCGTTCTACTTCTTCCACGTCGCGCCGTTTTTCAGACAGGCTCACAGACACTTTGCCGCGCTCCCCTTTGACCTGGACCTTTTCAACTTTTTTGCGATACCCACTCTTCTTGAATTCAGCCCGGTAACTTCGCTCTGGGTTTATGACAACCACGGCCGGTGTGACACCAACTTCGGTCCTCTTCTTACCCTGAATCAAGGTGACAGTTGCGCCAGGAGGCTCCGAAGAGAAGGTAACCGCCGTCTCAAGAGGATCGAGTGAAATCTTGATCTTCTCGGTTTCGCCCGCGCGAAGCCGCAATTCCAATTCCTTGTCGGCGTACCCTCTGGGTCCAACAATTTTAAGTTGGTGTTTACCGGGTGTGAGGCGCCTCACTTCGAAGGAACCACGATTACCAAGTGCTTTTCCGTCAAGCCAAACCTCGGCGGAATCTTCGTCGATTTCCAACCGAAACCCTGCAAATGGTGCATCACGCATAACGGCAGGCCTGACCGCGGCTGTAGTTCTCTTCAATTTCTTGGGCTTTTTGGCTTTCGCGTGCCGTTTCGGCTTGGTGGTCGTTTCTACTGTTGGGCTTGGCTTGAAAGCGGCCAAACCATCGACGCCGCGAGCGCGCATAAAGAAATACGCTCCCACGCCGAGGCCGGCTATCAACATCGTAAACAACACAAGGAGGATTCCGCTCCGTGGCCGGGGCGCGGGCTCGTGAAAACCAATAACCACCGGAGACTGCATACGAGTTGACGGTGGGAACTGACGCTCTTCAGCCATTAAGGTGGAAGGTCGCGATTGACTCGGCAGGATCCCATTGGAGTTTTCCCTTGTGTTGCGTCGCTCCGTCGGAATTTGCGGATACGGAGGGGTATCCATGGCGAAAGGAAACTCCGCTTCGGAGCCTGCATTTCTCTCTTCGAGAGATGGCATCGGGGTCAGCTCTTTCCCATTTGGTTTAGCGGTGTCGTCAAGCCCAATAGCAGCCAATGCGTTGTAGACTTCGTTTCGCTGGGACACCGAGAGATTTAACGCAGAGTCGGCTGCCGAAGGAGCCGTAGGAACGGGCGCCACTGGTTTATGCAACGTCTCTGGTCCACCAGCGTAGACTGGCTTCGGGCGGACAGCTGGTGTTTCGTGGGAGGCGCTCGGTAGTTCCTCTCCGTAAGAATCGATACCTACAGTGTCGAGGGTTTGTTGACGGGGAGGAACCGGTTCGTACCTAGATTCCATCTCACTATCAAACTCGGTATGAAAACCTTCCGTCCCCTGGGTAAAACCCGACTCGTACTCGGTGTAGCGAGTATGAGGTGAGGTGGAATATCCAGCGCTTGGAAATTCCGTGTAGTCCGTCTCTTCGCCCAATGACGACGGTCCGTAGGTGTATTCGGTTTCACCGTCAAACATCGAACGGTCATGCATCATGGACACAGTCTCGGTCCTGCTTTTGCGCGGAGCCCTTAGAGCAGCAGTAGATGCGTTTCTAGACCTGTGAACATCGTCCGATTCAAACTCTGCCGATGTGGAAACCCCAAAAGTCCTTTCCATCCCGTCTGGCGCCTTGATGCTTCGGAATTCCTCTAGCTTCTGTTTCTCCTCTGAAATCTCGTCGGCAAAACGACTGCGCATCCACGCGGCCATATCTTGCCTCGAGCAAAAAGAGCCAGAGTCCCGAACAAACTCCTCTAAGGCGTTATGAAATTCAATTGCGTGCTGGTATCGATCGTTGGGATCCCGCGCGAGTGCTTTTAAAAGGACCTTCGACAGTGCGCGAGGAATTTGTGGGTGAGCATCGCTTGGCGAACCAATATCGGCAGCGCGAACTGCTTCGAGAGTCGAAAAATCAGACTCGCCCGCAAACAACCTCTGTCCCGTTAGAAGCTCGTAGAGAACGATTGCCATGGAGAAGATATCCGACCTTCGATCCAGCGGCAGTCCCCGTACCTGCTCCGGCGACATATAAGCGAACTTGCCCTTAAGAATGCCGGCTTGCGTCTTCGTCGCTTTGCCCGACGCTTTTGCGATTCCAAAGTCGATGACTTTGACTTCGCCGTCAAAGGAAACCAAAATGTTCTGCGGACTGATATCCCGGTGAACCAGATCGAGGGGAGCACCGTCGGTCCCCCTGCGCTTGTGAGCGTAGTCTAAGCCCTCGCACATTTTCATTACTGCAAAGCAGGCCTGTGCCACAGGTATGGTTTCGCCTAGCTCACGAGCTCGGTCGTAGAGCGCGCGCAGGTCCCGACCAAATACGTGTTCCAGAGCGATGTAATAGGCACCTTCCACCCGCCCCAGGTCGAACACCTGAGCGATATTGGCGTGGTTGAGCTGCACCGCAATCTTGGCTTCATCAATAAACATTTTGATGAATTCCCGGTCCTCCGCAATATTGGGAAGAATCCGCTTAACTGCTACGAGACGCTCGAAACCGGCCACACCAAAGGCTTTGGCTCGAAATACTTCCGCCATTCCGCCCACATTGATCCGCTCCAATAAGCAGTAATTACCGAATGTTACCGGTTTCTTCACACGCGCTGCAGTCCTTAACCCCGCAAAATTGAAGGGTATTCTAGCTTAGCAAACTTTGGTGGAATAGCACGAAAGGTATGCAAAAAACGCACTTTAGATTACCAAAGTGCCCCCGGGCTAGCGGGCAGCAAGTGCCTGAGCGGGAGCGAGTTTTGCGGCGCGGCGCGCGGGCAAAAGCCCACCGATAATACAGAATGCCACAGCGAAGAGCATACCGGTCACCAAGATCCAGGGCTCGAACGCAAAGAAAGAGTCCGTCTCGAAAGGGTTGCTCGGAACGTAGCGGGCAACCAGGAGGTTGACCAAGAGCGAGCAAAGCCACGCGACAATCAAACCCAGCACGCCCGAGAACACGCCGATGAGAGCAGCCTCGCCTAGCACAATACGCCTGATGTCGCTCTGCGTAGCTCCAAGGGCACGAAGTAGACCTATCTCCTTCTTACGCTCTGAGACCTGCATGAAAAAGTTATGGGCAATATTTGTCGCCGATACAAAAACGATTACGAAAGAAACCAGTAGAAGAAGAAGCGTGACACCTAAAATCACTTTCCCCAGCATCTCTCCCACGGAGTCCGCCAAGCGAAGGTCGAGTTCGTTTTCCACCCATCCGCCAAAAACGCCGACATCGTCCTTCTCCTTGAGCTTTACAATAAGAGACGAATACTGGGTCGCGGCGTCTTCACCCGCGTATTCACGATTCCATCGTTCCACATATTGGATGGGAACCGTAACACCTAGCCTGATAGCTCTATCGCTCAGGCCAAGTATAACTCCTTCGACGCGACGCGGCGCCGCGAGAAGTCTCTTGTTGGAGACGGTCATGGTTCGCCCTAGATCAACGTAGAGGCGCATTTGCGACAAGCCGCCTCGGTCCGCGATGAACTCTTCGAACCCCCCAATGGTCGGCATCCCCCGCGACTGGGCAAACTGGGAGTTGTATATGCTGATCAGATGCCGTGATACGAGCACCGGCACACGGTGGTGACAGAGCATGTCGCGTCCGTCGCAATAGTAAAGTCCTTCGCACGCATACCGCGGTGCTGGACCGCAACTCTTTAGATCCTTGGAGTTCTCAGCAGCCTCCCAGTCTTTGAACATCTCTTTGTGACGATCTTCTGCAAAGCTCGAGTCTATACCGTCTCCTATCAACTCAAACTTGATCTCATTGTCGTTAAACCATCCCTTGCCAGCAGACGGGAAAGCGAGTCCCATGCGCGGCACCACCCATTCCACTTCCGGGCGAGCTTCAATTTTTTTGACGGTTTCAACCGTGAGTTTCTTCGTCATATCCACCCCCAAAAGGGATGCGCGCGGCGCCACCACTTCGACTTGATCAATCGGAAAAATGTCGCCTAAGAGAATTTGTTGTACGCCTGTGGAAAGAGCCAGAAAGAACACAAAGGCAGCAATCCCAACGACGATTCCAAAAGAAGAAATCAAGAATTGCTTACGATTGCGCTTGGCATTCTCCAGGATGAAATTGATGAGGCGCTTAAACGACATCAGTTCTTACCCTCTCCGGTTTCATCTGAGGTGATTTCGCCGTCAACAATGCGAACAATCCGGCGCGCCGCGCTGGAAACGCGCTCCTCATGAGTCACAATAAGCAAAGTAACTCCGTCTGTACTATTGAGTTCCTGAAAGAACGAAATCACATTTTGACCCGTTTCGCTGTCAAGATTTCCGGTGGGTTCATCGCAAAGAAGCACCTCAGGCTGATTGAAAAGCGCTCGCGCAATAGCGACCCTCTGCTTTTGTCCCCCAGAAAGTTCCCCAGGTTTTCGCCCCTCGAGATCCTTAAGACCAACTCGTTCAAGTGCCTGTTTCGCTCGTTTTTCTACAGCATCAGGACTTTCGCCAAGCTTTGAAAACATAAAAGGCAACATCACGTTGTCTAAACAGGTCAAGTGGTCGAGCAGATTGAAGGACTGAAAAACAAATCCGATTTTTTGGTTTCGCAGCGTGGCGATTTCTCGATCACTTGCCCTTTGGTAGTCTTTTCCAAAAACCTCTACGTGACCGGAGTCCGCCGTGTCGAGACCTCCAATAATATTCAAGAGGGTCGACTTCCCGGAACCCGACTGGCCAACAAGCGCTACGATGTCACCCTTATCGAGCTCGAGCGACACCCCTTTGAGAACGGGCGTCTTTGCACCGCCAGTACCATAGGACTTCTCAACGTCGCTCAGCCGTATAATGGGCTCGCCGCTCACAGCGCCCAAAATCTACCACGCTCATCTATCCGAACCGACCCCGAAGAACAAAAAGATCAGAGCTAGGGAAAAACCACTTCACCTAAATAAAGGTATGCACTCTTGGAGCCCGGCGGCCCTACGAATTGAACACCTCTTTTTCCGCCCGGCGCCAGCTCAAACAACGTCGACGGGCGCTTCATTGGCCGACCGTTAGCGTCATAAAAACCTGCGATCACCACAGCATTTGCTCCGCGCTCCGCCGTGTTCTCGACTTCGCCCAAAACGACCGCCCGGCCCTCGTCTATGCGAACAGACCCGTCGGTAACTCGAACGTCTTGCCGGTGTTTCAATCGTGCCGCACCAATGACCCGAGCGGTTGCCTTGACTGCATCTGGCCTTTCGATTGCCTCGGAATCGACCAGCGCAAACATCCGAACACCTTTGGCTGGTACAACGAGAGACTGCGGAGCGAATGTCCCGACGGTGTTTCCTTTCTCATCGAGAAGGCCACCTACCAGCGTCACTGACAGAGGCTCGGGCGCATCATTAACCGCATCCACAAGTAGGTATGATGCCTTTGATTCAAATCGGCCCGTTCCGACCGAGCCCTGGGTTAAGCGCTGTTTGGCACCAAGAACTCGAACCAATCCGTAGTCGACCTCTTCTGGTCCCGATACTGGTTGCTTGCAACTTGTACAAACCAACACAAGTAACGCACCGACGCGGCACGAAGAAGTCACGCCGTCGCTCGACGAACTGCGTGGAGGTCTAGAAGGGCCCTGACCTCCTTAGGAACATTCACCGAAGAGGTGTCAAGAGTGCCAAGAGCCTCGGCCAGAGCCACGACTCGCTCCTCGGCCCCTGCTCTTTTGTCGATAATGACCCTGTGTTGCCCCTTCACTCGGCAAAGACCACCCAAACCAACAACAGCTGAAATGGCCTCGTAGGAAACGCGGACGCGAATTGATTCCGCTGCCGTTTCGAGGTGTTGCAGAATTGACTCTGGTTTCACGAGTGTCAGATTACCAGGCACCAATCCGGAAGGCCAGGCGTGGGCGTGCCCTATGAGCCAGGTTTTACTAAACTGAGGGAAAAAGTTATGTCCGCGCCACCGCCTGGGCTCGTAGAGATCGCGATTTCCCCTTCATGCTCATCCAGAATATTCTTCACTATGGACAAACCGAGCCCGGTCCCCCCACCGCCGCTCTTGGTCGTGAAAAAAGGTTCGAACACCTTTTCTCTCTCTTCCAAGGGAATTCCCGGGCCGCTATCGCCGACTCTCACAGTGGCGCCACCGTCCACGACCTCAGTCCGAATTGTGACCTGCCCGCTCGCCTCACATGCGTGGACTGCGTTGGTGACAAGATTGATAATAACTTGTTCGAGTTTGGCCGCAACGGCCCGCACTTCGAGAGGTTCAGCCGATAGCGAGACAGAAAGCTCAATATCTGAACCTGCGAAGAGGTGCTCGCAAAAAGAAATCGCGCGGCGAACTAAGTCGTTGAGGTCAACAACCAATTTATCGTCCCCCGCCGGTCTAGCGTACTGAACAAGTTCTTTTGCAAAGCGACGAATGCGCTCAGCACCATCACGGATCCGTTCCAATTTTACGATGTCATCTGCACGAGTTTCTTCATCGCGTTTCGCACTCGACAACAACACGTCGGCGTACACAGAAATAGAGGTCAATGGATTGTTCAACTCGTGAACAACACCGGCCGCCAGTTGTCCCAGTGTCGCAAGTTTTTCCGCTTGTATCACCTGAAGCTGCAGATCATGAATCTTGGTTTGATCTTGCCCAATTGCAACAACCGCCTCTGTATCTTTCGAACCCATGACGGTAGCCAAACTCCAAACCGCTCGAACTTGTTCACCGTCTTTACGCAATAAAGAGCCTTCGAATGTTGACCTCGACTCGTCTGCGATTCCTCCAAGGGAGAAAGCATCGGAAAGCCGACTCATATATGGGCTACGGACGCTCCTTGGCAACAAGTCGCGCAAATCGGAGCCAAGCAACTCTCGCTTCTCGAACCCGATGAACTTGCAAAACTCACGATTGCAAACTCGTACCCGCCAGTGCCTGTCTATACCGACGATAAGGGCCTTCGCGTATTCAATTAGATTGGCCTGGTAATCTCTAAGATTGGTTGTTTCCCGATGAAGGCGATCGTTGCGGAGGGCCACTGACAAGTAGTTAGCAATAGGAAGTATAAGAGAATCATCATCCCCTGCTCCCCGTGAGCCAAGGGGGTACCCCACGTCTAGAACTCCATAGAGTTCTCCGGAGGCAACAAGTGGCACCGCAAACCCCATGGGCACCCCTACAAAAGGCGAATCCCACCTGTCCCCAATTCGAAGCCGGGCACTTTCTGCAAGAGCCGTCTTCAAGCGAGTCTTTTCGATAGATGATTGTTTCAAAAAAATGCGCTCGCTCGCTGCAGAAGACCGAAGCTCGCCACCAATGGCAAAAACTCTAGCAGCCTCGCTCGTTCTCGGGTCAAACACCCGAACGGCAAGACTGCGTTCGGGAAACAGGTTCGAAAGCGAACGGAGAAAACGCCTAACCACCTCCTCCTCGTCAAGATCGAGGTAAATATCCCCGGTCAGCCCTAGGATAGACTGTAGAACGGCTTGTTCCGAAGGAGAAGGAAGAGACCGCGAGGTATTTGTACGTTGGCTGGCCACCCTATTAGAAAAGCGCAGAGAGGAAAAAAGGAGTCAAACACAGAACAAAGAGTTCTCTACCGAGTCTGCAGCCCGGCAGATAGTGCCGAAGAATACACTATTTTGACCGGCACACCGGTAGCCCGAGCAACTTCTCTGCACGCTTCATACTCTGGAGCGACATTTACGACATCGTCTCCGACTGTTCCGAACTTCACTGCAACTGGACCGAACTCCGTTGCAATCATCCTGACCTCGCGTTTCGCGATGAGTCTCTTGCACTCTGTGAATCTAACCCCAAGAGTGGTTGTCTCCCGCATGACTGCGAGAGAAACAGCCGTACGCGACCCCTTGGGAGCGAGGAAGGATACTTCTGTACCAGGACGGCCTTTTTTCATACCGACTGATGCCCACCAAACATCAACGGCCCCCGCGTCTTTAAGCACGTCTTCAATATGGGTGAACAGTTCAGGGTTCATGTCATCAATATTGGCGGAACCAACAAGCATTTCTTCTTCTTGCAGGAGGGCCTGAGAATCTAGAGGACCTCCGACCGTTAGTCGCAATACATTCGGCCTGTCGGGCAAATCTAAATCGCCAGCGCCATACCCAATTGCCAAGGGCTGAAAGTCTGGCATTCCACTCCAGTGCACCACGATCTCAGCCAGGATCGCTGCCCCCGTTGGCGTACAAAGCTCATATGGGGCGCCGCCGCCCCGGATTGGCGCCGAGACATTCCGAAGAATTTCGAGAGTCGCTGGAGCGGGAACCGGCAGCCGACCATGCTCCGTTTTGACCATACCCTCACCCACGCAAAGAGGAGAAGCAGTTATCACTCTGGGAGATAGCCAAGAAACCGCCGCCGCCGCACCGACGATGTCGCCGATAGCATCTAGTGCTCCCACTTCATGAAAATGAACCGCATCGAGAGTACTTGAGTGCAAATGTGCTTCTGCCTCTGCCAAACGGGTAAAAATCCTTATCGCAAGTGACTTCACCGAGTGCTCAAGCTTCGAGTTTTCTATTTGTTCTCGGATGCTCGAAAAATGCCGATGGCCAGCACTACTGGACTCAACGGCAATGTTCACATTGCAGGCTAAAATCCCCTGTTTTGAAATTTTCCGGTCTTTGAGCCTTTCGGCCCCAACAGAAACCGCATCAAAAGAATCTGCTATGACCCCCCTTGGAACGCCTAAATCGAGAAACGCCCCTAACAACATGTCACCTGCAGCCCCCGCCGCGCCATCGATGTGAAGTTCCTTGCCAAAGAGTTTGGATGTCACGGTTCCAGCTCCCTATTTGAGTCAGACTTCAAACGAAGCATGCGCATCGCAGAAACCGCCGCCCCAAATCCGTTATCTATATTCACAACGACTAATCCTGGGCTGCAGCTAGCCAGCATGGATTGCAAAGCGACGAAGCCACCAAGACCGACGCCGTATCCAACACTTGTTGGCACAGAGATAATCGGGCTACTTATTAACCCGCTGAGTACGGAGGGAAGAGCCCCTTCCATGCCAGCGATTGCAATCACCACATCTGCTTTGCCAATATCATCTACCACTTCCAAGAGACGCGAAAGACCAGCTACCCCAACATCGGTATAACGAGTTACCCGCGCGCCTAAGAACCGTGAAACAACAGCTGCTTCTTCGGCAACCTTGCCGTCACTCGTGCCGGCCGAGACCACAGCAATTGTGCCCAGCTCCTTGGCCCTCGGTCGTTTTTGTGGAATTTCAACCACCTCTCCGCGCTCAAAATACCGAGCACCTTCACAGCGTTCCTTTATTAACGTCCATTTTTCGGAAGACACAAGGGTCGCCAGCGCGCCGTTTCCCGCGCTCTCAAGACGTTCGAGGATCACGGCAATTTCTTCCGCTGTCTTTGATGCTCCGTACACCACTTCGGGAATTCCAGTCCGGCGTTCTCTATCGTGGTCTAGGGTTGCCAAATCACCGACTTTTTCGTTGGGAATTCTTGCTAGCCGATCGCCCGCTTGAGCGACAGGAACGCCGCCATCTTGGACCTCTTCAAGAAGAGTCTCGAGCTCGAGGTTGGACACAGGAGGAACCTACTTTTTCAACCTACCCAACTGCAAGGTCCGCGCAACTCGTGCTTACGCAACTATGGGTCTTGCAAACTTAACGTCGCCTAAGAATCTGAACTTGTTCAACTGCTCTCTCAGACGACGAGACAACGCGAAGGGTCACCCCCCCAATTAATAGGGACTCTCCATCTTCAGGTATCCGCTTAAACCGCTGTAGCAACAAGCCACCGATGGACTCGTAGTCCTCATCCTCGGGAAGGCCGAGCCCTAGTTCCTGGTTGATTTGCGCGACAGTAGTTCGAGCAGCAACTCGCCAAACCCCAGGACGCTCCTCTAAAATCGGCGATGGCCCATCGTCATGCTCGTCTTCTATCTCACCGACGATTTCTTCAAGAATGTCCTCGATCGTAACGATTCCGGTAGCACCACCGTACTCATCAACAACCACAGCCATTTGGTTCCCAGTACCTTGAAATTCGACCAGTAAGTCAACGGCAGGTTTGCTTTCCGGGACAAACGTCGCACTTGTCGCCAGAGAACCAATTTGTTTCCCCTGGTCATTCGCTTTCACCGACAGGAGCTCGAACACATGAAGGATCCCACAGACATCATCGACGCGGCTTCGAAACACAGGCATTCGGGAGTGTTGTTTGTCTGCAAGCTCGCCAGCCGCCTCGGCCACTGTTGTCGTCTCTGGAAGCGCCGTTACCTCACTGAGGGGAACCATTACGTCCGACACGGCTAAGTCAGAGAGCTCTAGAACATTGGTGATCATCTCGCGTTCGTCTTTAGTGATTTCCTTTTCAAGAGCCTCCGATTCGAGCAGGAGTGCCAATTCTTGTCTGGTAACAAACGCCCGCCCCCCATCTGTTCCAAACATCTTTGAAATGACCGTTGCCACTGAACTCACCATCCAAACCAGAGGCCGCAACAGAAAGGAAGCAACTCTAAGCGGATAGACAACTCGCTCAGCAACCACGTTTGCATGTTGCTGAAAAAGGGTTTTGGGAACCACCTCACCAAAGATCAAAGTCATTGGAGTAACCATGGCAATCGCTATCAGTTCGCCGCCGTAACTACCTTCCCCTGTTAGAGCGAGTGCAACGGTTACAGAGAAGACAAGAAGAGATAGGTTGGTTCCAAGGAGCGTCGTTGCGAGAAGAAGCTCCGGCGTTTCCAAAAAACCTTCGACAAGCCGAGCACCCTTATGCCCACTCTGCGCCCTTTCCCTCAGTCGAACTCTATTAACAGAGACGATAGCTATTTCTGAGCCGGAGAAAAATGCTTGAAAAACAACACAGACCGCTCCAACAAGCCAAGCAGTAGAAAGGGAAATCATGTATCGCCCCCCGGCTTCGAGGGAGACTCTGCCGTCGAGACCCTTGCTGGTGTCGCGAGCTTTTGTACTTCACGTTCATCTCGAATCTCACCAAACAGTTCTTCCAACAGGTCTTCCATGGTGACGATACCGGAGACTTTGCCGTATTCATTTACGACAAGAGCGATGTGAGTCCGACGCCGTTTGAAAACCCTGAACAGTTGTTCGAGTGGCATTGTTCCAACGACAAAAAGCGGCCTATGCAAAATATCCGACAATCGCCACGCGTTCCCTGGCTTGGTGGTTTGAATGACGACGTCTTTTGCGTAAAGGATACCCTGAACGTTATCGAGCGACTTTCGATAGATAGGCACTCTCGAAAAACCACGTTTTGCTACCTCCGCCAAAAGACGTGAGCGAGGCAGGTCATACGACAGTGCGAAGACTTTTTCTCGACCAAGCATGGCATCTTGTACTTTCTTGTCGCCAAACTGGAACACTCTCCGAATCAACCTGCGCTCGTGCGGCTCGACTTCGCCTCCCGCACTTCCGGCATCTACCAACGCCATAAATTCTTTTTCGCTTAGATCTTGCGAACCTCTCTTGGTCTTTCCACCAAAAGGGATCATCACCAAGTCGGTGATAAAACGCACCACAAACCTAATGGGTGTAACAAGCACATGAAACAGCCAAAGTGGACTCGCGGCTTTCCTAACCCAACCAACCGGGGCTTTTATCGCGATGGTTTTGGGCGTGATTTCACCGACTAAAAGCAAAAGCGGCAGTGCCAAAACTACGGCGAGAACCGCTAATTCGACCTCTGTTCCCTCGAAGAACTTTCTACAAAGCGCGGCCATCACCACGGACACGGCTACGTTGACAGATTCATTCCCAACTAAGATGGTTGCAATCAAGCGCCCAGGCCGCGAAAGCATGGCCATAATTCGTTTGTCACGGGCGCTCTCTGAACGGAGAAGCTGTTCTCGGTCGACGCGACGTAAAGAGAACATCGCCACTTCGCTGCCAGAGAAAAAAGCTGATGCAAAAATAAGAACCAGCAATCCCCCCAGGTACGGCAAGAGTTCGGGAAGCAATTCAGTCAAACCCCAGGCACCTCCCCAACATAAGCAGCAATCTCTTCTGCCACCCCTGGCAAGCTAACGGTAAAGGCACTTCCGCTTCCCACTTGGCTTTCTACCCAGATGTGGCCACCGTGAGCTTCTACATACAATTTGGCCAAGCTCAAACCTAACCCCAGCCCTCCGTATTCTCGCGTTGTAGAGCTATCAGCCTGGAAAAACGGCTCGAATATCCGTTGCTGTTGATCGCTTGCGATTCCAATCCCAAAGTCCCTTACACAGACTCGGAGGCCTTGTTCGCCTTCAGTCGCAACCGGCTCTCTTGGATTCACTGGACCAACAGAAATGGAAACCTCGATTGGTTTTCCCGCAGGGGAGAATTTCGCAGCGTTTGCGAGCAAGTGAGTGATCACATGCCGCAACTTGATAGGATCCGCCAGTGCACGAGGAGAATTCTCCCTTGCCGAAGTTAAAACGACGCGGTTTTTTTTCTCTAGGTGAGGCATTGCATCCAAGATGCCGCGCAGAAAACTCTCCACATCGATTGGCTTACTTTCCAAAACCACGCCGTCTGCCTCTAGCTCTGATGCGGTTAGCAATTCAGTGATACGCGCAAGAAGTTCGTTAGATTTTTCCAAGATGGTGCCAACGAATTCTCCCTGGGCATTGGTCAGAGTCCCCCCAAAACCGTCCCGCAGCATTTCAGAATAGCCAATCACACTCGTTAGTGGCGTGCGTAGCTCGTGTGAAACCGTAGCCAGGAACGCACTTTTCAAACGCTCTACCTCGTGGAGTCTCTTATTCGCCTCTTCCAAGTTTGACTCGGCAGTAGCAAGCTTCTGCTTTAGCTCGGCTACCTCGGCCGCCAGACCGCTGGACACAAGGCCCAGGTTATCACACCGTTCCCAGTTACACCTTGGTTCGAGAGCGATAACTCACGAGAAACAATAGCCAATCAGGGTGCGAGTTTGGGCCATTCTTCTAACTATGAGCGTGCTACAGTCTCGCGCTCGTAATGGCTCGCTCCCTATTACTACTGACAGCATTCTTGCTGCCATTTTCCGAGGTCCTACCAGAGATCTTCGGCATCAACACGGTGTTTAGACCCTACCGCGTCATCGGTATCGCTGCGTTGGCGCTTACATTTTTTCGTGCCTTCCGCCGGGGCCAAATCCGTGCCGACATTTTCCATATAAGCTATCTGGCAATCTTTCTATGGGGGCTTTCAATAGCGTTCATCCGTTACATGTTTGGCGCCGATATCAACATCGGCTTTCTGGTCTCAGACTCCACGCTAATCGTATTCGGTTTCGCGTTTGGTCTGGCAATTCGCCAGGAAACAAACACGTTGCAACAAGTCGAGCAGTACCTTTTGGCTTTCACTGCGGGTCTTCTGGCCAGTCTTGTCACCTATCACGTACTTTTAGATCTCCCGCAAATTCGGTTCTCAGGTTTTTACGCAAATCCAAACTCCCTCGCGTTCGCTTGCGCTATCGGTATCGCCACACTGTTCTCCCGAATGTTGACCATGCCGCGCTTTAGAACTCTTCCTGTCTTGGCCATTATGGCGTGCATTGGGCTACTCCTCGTGACTCTTCCCCAAACCGGTTCCCGCGGAGGACTTGTGGCGAGCGGAGTAGGGGCCGCAGTTTGTTCCTTCCGCCTTGTAAGACAGCGATTTTGGATCTTGCTGGTTGTGGGCGCTATCGCTGGAGTAGGACTTGTTAAATTTGCCTGGCCCATGGTTGCAAGCCCGGTACAGGATCGGCTCGAAATTGACGAATGGAAAGATGGATCTGGCCGTTTAGACACCTGGGCCGGAGCACTTAAAGTCTCAGCGGATCACTACTACATCGGCACAGGAGTTGCTCAATATAGGACGCATAGTCGAGCAGCGATTTCCTCATTGGAAAACGTCAAAGATCCCAGGATGAGAAAAAAGGGAGTCGGACTGGTTGCTCATTCTGAGTACCTCGGGATTCTCGCCGCAAATGGCGCGCCAGCCTTAGCGCTCTTCGTGTTCGCCCTCGCAAT
This sequence comes from uncultured Kofleriaceae bacterium, assembly GCA_964410875.1. Taxonomy (GTDB): domain Bacteria; phylum Myxococcota_A; class Polyangia; order Haliangiales; family Haliangiaceae; genus CAYPIX01. The sequence continues at coordinate 65,912 of CAYPIX010000004.1, read as the reverse complement.
CATCTACAAACGGCTTTGGGGCCGCTCCACCATGGCTGTCACCAAAGACTCTTTTGCGCCCATTGCGCTTTTAGGGGTTCTTTCAGCCCTCTACGTGGCTCAGGTTGCAGCAGGCTTCCACCTCGCACCCGAATTTTACTTGGTGATGAGTTTAGCTTGCACAGCCATCTTGGCTAGGTCTCAACCAATAACGACAGCTAAAAACCCAGCATTTTAAAACTGCCGTGTTCAACCCGTAACACAACCCCCGCACGTTGCAGACCTCCCGTCGGCAAAACCCTAGCTGGGCCACAGGCGCCATCTTCTAGCTTGAGACGCTGGAGCCCCTCAATAAACGCTTGTCTGAATTCCCTAGACTGGCCTTTGCTTACTTCGTGTACCCGAAGAGCCATGGTCGCCGCATCAAAAGCTTGCGCTGCAGTGCGACCTGGCGCACGGTTGTACCTTTTAATAAACGCCTCATGAAATCTTGCTGCTGGTTCTGAGGAGGCATCTACGTTTCTACCTCCGCTGAATAAGTCGATGACGATAGCGCCCTCCACTGCCTTACCACCGCGTGGGATAAGACCTGGGTGATGCCAACCTGATGTACCGATCAGTTGAACAACCGAAGGAATACGCCCACCGTGTTTACGTTTAAGGGCCATGGTATTCATGACGTCCCTACTGCGAACTTCAACGTTAAAGAATGGCAAGTAGGAAGCAACCAAAGCCGCCTTGTCGTAGACATCAGGTATAAAGATGGCATCGAAATTCACATCAGGTGAAAACGTTTTCCAACCATCTTTGACACCAAAATCTCTCAGGTGTTTCCGGTACCGCTCATTTTTTTCCGGGTCGAGTGCGAACAACTTCTTGAGGTCTGGTTGCAGTTCAGTCCCTGTAGGGTCATAGAACTGCTCCACAACAACCTCTGCCCCTCTCCGGCGTGCTTCTCTAGCGAAGGCTCTCGCTTGAGCTTCACCGTGTTCGTCCCTTGGTCCAAAAACCGCAAACCGTGACATTCCGATATCGACCGCAGCTATCGCGGCCTGCTCTGCTTCTGAATTCTCCGAGCTCCAAAGTCTGAAAACGCCTTCGCTGGGCGCCCCCTCCCCCGAAGAGAGTAAAACGATGGGCAACCGCCTGCGTACGGCTTCCGAAGCCGCTGCATAGGATTCCCCTTGTCCAACGGGGCCCAGTATAAAACTGGCACCAATCTCTGCAGCGCGACGAACTGCATCGACAGCTCCTTCGTGAGTTCCTTTGGTATCTAAAAAAGAAAGCTCCGCATCACCGTCCGCGGCAAGGACAATGGCTTGCTTTATGGTTTTTCCAATTCGCCCGTAAGGACCTGAGAGGGGCAAGAGAACCGCAACACGGTTCTTCTGAATTTGATGAACCAATTGATTCCTAAATGCTTTTACTTCTTCTCCAAGCCAGTCACTTTCTCCGGCTGCTTCGATTAAAGCGTCCAGGTTTTCGCTATCGCCAACGTGATACGCCATTTTCGCCAATTTGTAGGAAATTGCCTTTCCTACTTCGCCTCCTTGAAACTCGTCTTTGGATTTTTCCAGCTCACGCCGGGGCATGTTGTCAATCAGCGTAAGCGCCTCCTGGCGACGGGTATCTGAAACCGTTCCCCCCAACGTCTCAGAATGGATGCTTTTTAGAACAAATTCCGCTTCCGCAGGATCTACTGAAACCTCATCCTTGGACTCAACCTTTGTTGAATTCGGACTACCGCCGGCTCGAAGGACTCTTCGGGTCCCGAGGGAGCCACAAGAAAGCATGAGAACGAAGAGCAAAAATGTCACGTTTTTCAAATTCAAGGTTCTCCTAGAAGTTCGCGTATAGAATCGAGAAAACCTTTTTTTTGGGGATGGGAAATTACTTCCCCTCCGCAGGCAGCAAATTCTTCCAAGAGCGATTTCTGCTTTGCTGAGAGCCCCGTTGGAGTTTCTACGATGACTCGAACCAACTGATCTCCACGAGGGCCAGACTTAGAGCTGGTTTTCGGTATCCCCTTGTCACGAATTCGGAAAACTCGATTCGATTGGGTCCCTGGAGGCACTCGCATTTTGACGAGCCCACCCAGAGTGGGAACGTCGATTTGGTCACCCAAGGAGGCTTGCACAAAACTAATCGGCACCTCGCAAATAACGTCATAACCGTTCCGCTCTAGAACCGGATTTTCGCCCACTCTGATAATAATACAAAGATCGCCTTTGGCACCTCCGTCAGGGCCGGGCACCCCCTCCCCTCGGATGGTACGGACGGCTCCGTCCGCAGTCCCTGGCGGTATGGTGACGGAAAACGTTTTCTTGATCGATTTCCCATCGGTTGGAATGTCGGCTTCAATTTGCTTTTTACAACCAAACGCGGCTTCTTCGAGTGTTACTTCCAATGTGTAGCGAACGTCTTTTCCGCGCTTCTTGCTTTTTCGACGTCTAAGCAAATCTCCAATGAGATCGTCGACAGCATTCACGACTGCCTCAAAGCCCGGGGCTTGTTCCGGGTTTCCCACACCTGCCATCCCATACTTGTCGTACCGGGCTCGCTGCCTAGGATCAGAAAGTACGGCGTATGCTTCGTTGGCCTCTTTGAAACGATTCTCGGAACCTTTTCCAGGGTTCAGGTCCGGGTGGACTCGTCTGGCGACTTCGCGGAAAGCGCGCTTGAGCTCAGCGTCGTCGGCATCACGCCGAACTCCAAGAACTTCATAGTAGTCGCGCTTCTTCGGGCTCATACGTCGAGTCACGACTCTACACAAGGCCCAAGGAAACCTCGAGTGCAAAAACGACTAGCTACTAGCTAGGATTCTAGGTGCTTGAGGTCCCAGGAACCCCCTCGACTTATACGTCCCTAGGCATATCTTCGTCGACTTCGACGATGTCGCCTGGAGGCGGGAACTCGCCCTCAAAGGGCTCGTCGAGAGCTTCATCGTCATCGTCATCGGTCGGTGGCACATAAACCTCTGAGGACTTATCAAGGTTTTCTGCCTGCGCGTAAAGCATTTCGCCGATTCGTTGCGCGGAAACTTCAAGTCGGTCCAAGACAGGAAGCAACTCATCGAGCGTGCCTCCTTCCAAGATCTCGCGGCAACTAGCCATGTCAGACTCGAGCGAAAACTTGTCTGATTCAGTTAAAATAGCACCGTACTCTGCGATTGCCCTTTCAGAAGAATAGAGCAAAGAATGGGCTCGGTTTTTCGCATCGGCAAGCTCTTTGCGAACCTGGTCTTCTTCAAAAGAAGCATCGGCTTCGGCTATCAACCCTTCTATTTCCGAGTCTGACAAGCCGGACGACGGAGTGACATTGATAGACTGCTCTCGCCCTGTCCCCTGGTCTTTCGCAGCAACGGTGAGAATACCGTTAGCGTCAATCTCGAAGGCGACCTCAATCCGTGGCACGCCTCGAGGCGCCGGTGGAATATCGACAAGCTCGAAGTTCGCCAACGATTTGTTGTCGTTTGCCATTTCACGCTCACCTTGAAGCACGTGAACGTTAACAAAAGGTGAATTATCTGCCGCAGTAGAAAAAATCTCTGTCGCCCGTGTCGGAACAGTCGTGTTCCGCTCGATGAGCTTTGTGAAAACTCCGCCGGCGGTCTCAACACCTAGAGAAAGAGGAGTCACGTCTAGTAGCAACACCTCCTCTACGTCGCCAGAGAGCACACCGCCTTGAATAGCTGCCCCTACGGATACCACCTCATCTGGGTTCAGCGCCCGGTAGGGTTCTTTACCAAAGAAAGCCTCCACGACCTCCTGCACCCTAGGCATACGAGTTTGACCGCCGACTAGCATGACAACGTCAATGTCATCTGGGGACAGTTCGATATCGTCAAGGGCCTTGGCACATGGCTCAAGGGTTCGCTCAATAAGAGCGTCGGTAATTTCCTCTAGCTCAGCCCGAGTGAAAACAGCTTGGAAGTGCTTGGGCCCATCTTCCCCCGCTGCTACGAAGGGCAGGTTAATTTCCGTCTCATCAGCAGATGAGAGCTCATGCTTGGCTTTCTCGGCCGCCTCTCTGACTCGCTGGAGCGCCATTTTATCGCTTCGTAAATCCACCCCGTCATTTTGTTCACTGAATTGCTGGAGGATGTGCCGAACAATAGCGTTGTCAAAGTCACAGCCCCCGAGAAATGTATCGCCATTCGTCGACCGCACCCGGTAAATGCCATCGGCTAGTTCCAAAATCGAAACGTCGAAGGTGCCACCCCCGAGGTCGTATACCGCGATCCTCTCTGCATTATCGGTGATGTGACCGTATGCGAGCGCTGCAGCAGTAGGTTCATTGATAATCCGAAGTACGTTGAGCCCTGCGATTCGCCCGGCGTCTTTCGTAGCTTGCCTCTGAGCGTCATCGAAATAGGCGGGGACTGTGACTACGGCATCGGTGACTTTTTGACCGAGGTAGTCTTCTGCCGTCTCGCGCATTTTTTGGAGAACAAAGGCAGAGACTTCTGGAGGCGAGTACACTCGCCCACGAATCTGAACAGCCGCATCACCGTTTGATGCAGCAACGATCTCGTAGGGGGTGGTGGCGAGAAGGGACTCAATATTCTCGTCCTCAAATTTTCGACCCATTAGACGTTTCGCAGCGAACACGGTGTTCTCTGGGTTGGTCAGGGACTGACGCTTGGCGACTTGGCCAACAAGCCTTTCGCCATTGTCGGTGAAAGCAACTACTGAAGGTGTCGTTCGAGCACCTTCGGCATTTGCAATAACCACCGTTTGCTCGCCCTCCATGATGGAAACGCAAGAATTGGTGGTACCTAAATCAATACCGATTACGACTCCCATCAGTTATCTCCCTTTTCTGAAGCCGTATTTTGCGGCGCTGTCCCCTCACTTGCACGTCCCTCTGCAGCGCTAAGTTCAGCCCTCAATCGCTCTACTTCCGCCTGTAGCTCCTCAGCTGAAGGCGCAACCGGCTCATTCCCTTGGCTCGCTACGGCAGGAGATGGCGCCGAGGGTACCGTCGCATCTGGGTCCGCCTCAGAATCCGCAGACACTTCTTCTGGAGGAGCTTCCGCAGGTGCCGGTTCGACCGCCACAGGGGCAGCCTTGGAAACAACAACCATTGCGGGTCGCAATAGACGTTCTCCGATTGTGTAACCACGTTGAAGCTCTTCGAGTACCGTACCCGGCGGATGGTCTGCCGATTCAAGCTGGCCAACAGCTTCATGAATATTTGGGTCGAACGCCTTTTCCAGGGAGTCAACCGCCTTCACATCGCAACGGTTCAAAACCTGCTCAAATTGACGCAACACCAATTGAACCCCTTCTGTGATTCCCTTGGATTCTTTGTCTGCCGTGTTTGAATGTGCGATAGCCCGTTGCAAATTGTCGAGTACAGGAAGTATCTCTCGAAGAATCTTGCTTTTTGAATCCACTCGAGCATCGGCGACATCTCTTCGGCTTCGTCGGCGCAGATTCTCCAAATCGGCAGTGGTACGAATAAGTCTATCGTAAGACTCCTGATACTTCGCTTTCCAGTCGTCTCGTTCAGCCAAAAGAGCAGCCATCTCAGCACTGTCTGTTGAGTCATCATTTTCTACTTCAACGGGAATCGACTCTTCGTCTTCAAGAGCAATTGCTTGTGCGGGAGCTCCGTCTTCTCCAGTCTCTTTGGGAACGTCGCTCACATCCGTGCCTTCGGCTGTCTCTGCGTTTTCCTCAGACATGGCCTCCAGGTCGACCTGTGAAGGTTCCCCGGTTTTCGTGCTCTCGATACCGCTTTTCGTCGTCATAAACCTTCCAATAGGATACCTGAGATTGCCTCCCAGCGTGACCCCCCAGGACGGAGACTTTACCTACGTTTTACGCAGACACCGCAGAGGTGAATGCGTATCAGTCCTTGTCGGACAGTAGCTCGGTGATCAAACCGGCTGTAAAATCAACCACAGACATGACTTTTCCGTAGTTCATACGCGTAGGTCCAACCACCGCAATCGCCCCCACGGGGTGCTCATCCGGACCATATGGCATAGCGACCACGGAGGCTTCATCCAGTGCAGAATGAGCCGTTTCCGCTCCCAAAAACACCTGCACTTGTTCGCTATCCGCTGCTCTATCGAGAAGCCTTATAAGAATTTCTTTCTCTTCGAGAGCCTGAAAAAGGGTTTTCATTTTCCCAAGTTCATCATCGCCCATCGCAGAATCCAGCAGGTTTGCCCTACCGCTTACGATCACATTGGCTTCGGATTTCTCCTCAAGGGCTGCCTGGCTCAATGTTAGAGCGGCTGCGACCATTTCATCGTATTTATTTTTTTCGTTTCCTAGTTCCTGCATCACGCGGGCCCGCACTTCTTCGAGTGTTAATCCGCCAAGCAGCTCTTGGAGATAATTGTGTATTCTCTCCATCTGCGTGTCGCTGACCTCTAGCTCAAGTTCAACGACTCTATTCTCTATTTTTCCGCCGCTCGTCACCAGGATACAGAGAAACCGACCATCCCCTCGGAGAGGGGCGAATTCTATGTGATGCAGTCTCTGCCTTGCCAAACTCGGCAAAAGAACGAGCCCTGTGTATTGCGTAATATCCGAGAGCACTTTTGACGTTCGATTGATAACGTCCTCTAAGTCTGCCGGTCCGAGCTCGTATTGACTGCGGATATTTTCTCGCTCCTTTTGCGACAAGCTGCGCACCTTTAGGAGTGAATCAATAAAGAAGCGTAACCCTCGTGGAGTCGGAACCCGCCCTGCAGAAGTGTGTGGTTGCGCCAAAAGTCCAAGATCTTCTAGATCTGAAAGCACATTGCGAACCGTCGCTGGTGACAACTGTATCTCGCCACTTCGGGCGATCGTCCTCGAACCAACCGCCTCACCGGTGGTCAAATACTCAGACACCAAAGCCTTGAGAACTTTCTGTGCGCGTCGATTGGGCGGGGCCATGCCGACCTCCAATATACCCGGTTCATGCGACATGCACAGACTTTGCGTTATTTTTGAGGAGCCCCGTTTACAATGGCTTGCGCCACCTGATTGGCAAACACAAACCCCCGAAAAGTCGGGATTACTCTGTTCCCGTCCTCCTTCGCAAGCCCTTGCCCCAAAAGCCAATCGCGCTCAGCGCTCCTATTGGCGAACAACTTGCGGTCAACACCTTGGCTCGTTCGGAGTCCAAGCCAGAGCAAATCGGTTTCTACCTCAGTGGTCGACAGAGATTCTTTCTCTCGCTCTTTCGGTGGCGACTCCATATAGCGTCGAACCGACCGTGGATTTAGAAACCGTTCTGCCCTACCGTCTTCAAACCGTAGGAATGACGCGGCACCATTCCCAACGCCAAGGTACTCACCGCCACTCCAATAGAGACTGTTGTGCACGGCACGATGCCCCGGTTTGGCAAAAGACGAGATTTCGTAGTGCTCGTAGCCCGCTTCTGTCAAAACCTTGTGGGTCTCCTCGAACACACCAAAACGTGCGTCTTCACTCAGAGGCAAGAAAGTCCGTTCCTCGACGGCTTTCTTTAACGGTGTATTGGGTTCTATCGTTAGTTCGTAAGCAGAGATATGCGGAATGTTCCGACGACTTAAATCTGCAAGGGTTTCGAGCCCACGATCCTTAGAAGGAGCACCTAAAATCGCATCGGCAGAAAACGAGCGAAGACCGGCTACAGAAACTCTTGCAAGGGCTTCCTCTCCATCCCCCATGCTGTGGTCTCGACCAAGAAGAGTCAGCTCTTTTTCGTGAAAAGACTGCACGCCCACAGACAACCGATTTATCCCTAGGTCCTTCCAGGCATTTAGTTTGGACTCGGTGCAATCAATTGGGTTTGCCTCCAATGTTACCTCAGTCAAGTACTCGCGCCCGAACTGGTTCACTACTTCGTCAAGGACCTGTTTTAACCAACCAGGCGATGCAAGCGAGGGCGTGCCACCTCCAAAATAGACAGACACCAGACGTCGCCCACGAAAACAAAATGAGCGACTTTTGATCTCCTCAAGGAGTACGGCCGCGTATTTTTCCTCGGGAATTTTTGAGGAAACAGCGATCGCGAAGTCGCAGTAAGAGCACCTTTTCCGGCACCAAGGAAAATGGATGTACACACCGAGCTCACGCACGCTAGCTTCGCTTCCCTCTCTCAAACCGAGCTTGTTCTGTGACCATTCTCAACACTACTAGAACCATATACTTAGACAACGCTGCAACCACATCAGTTTCCCAGCCCGTCGCCGACCTGGTTGTAGAATGCATGAGGCGCGAGTTCGGAAATCCGGCGAGCGCTCATCATATAGGAGTGTCGGCCGAACGAAGGGTGGAGCACGCTACCAACGTCGTAGCTGACCTTCTGGGCGACCCCAAAGGTCTCCATGGAAAAATCTTGTTTTGTTCAGGAGGCACGGAGGCTGACGCAATTGGGGTCATTGGGGCAGCGCGGGCTCGACCAGAACGAAGGGCCATAATGATATCGGCCATAGAACATCCGGCTGTTGTCGAATCAGCAACCGAGCTGTTATCCGAGGGCAAAGAAACCATCACGATACCTGCTACACCAGACGGTTCTTTGTCGGTGTCGCGCGTTCTCGAATCGATGTCCGAGGATGTTGGCGTTGTCTCGTTCATGCTGGTCAACAACGAACTTGGAAGCATCCTCCCGGTTGGTGAGATTAGCGAAGCCATCAGAAAGAACTTCTCTCACGAGGTCCACATTCACTGTGATGCCGTGCAGGCATTCGGCAAGGTTCCAATTTCTGTAGAAAAACTTAACGTAAATAGTTTGGCTATTTCTGCTCACAAAATCCATGGTCCAAAAGGATCGGGTGCGCTTTGGCTTAAGCATGGCGCCAAAGTCAAACCTCTATGGAATGGTGGAGGTCAACAGGACGGAATCCGTTCAGGAACCCTAAACGTCCCGGGAATAGCGGGCCTAGGCTTAGCCGCTGAAAACATGAGCAAAGAAATGCCTGAGCGATCTCAGCGTTTCGAAGAAATGAAATCCCAGTTGCGGTCTGCGGCCGAGGCGTCTGGCGTTTCCTTTCGCGAAAACGCTGCAAAGTCACCGAGGGCCCCACACATATTAAGTCTCTCGTTTGAAGACATTCCCGCGCAACCTCTTCTTCACGTTCTTGAAAGCAGAGGAATCCTTGTATCCGCAGGTTCTGCTTGCTCCGAAAGAAGCAGCAAACCCAGCCGGATTCTCACAGCAATTGGTTTACCAGAGAACTACGGCACCCTCCGTATCTCCTTCGGTTGCGAAACCACTTTCGCTGAAATTGAAAAAGCTGCCGAGACACTTGAGGCTGCATTAAAATCTTTCTCATAACCAACAGGCTACGCCCTACATTAACGGCGCGCGAAGTTAATGGTGAGAATGGTCGTAATACCCTTTTTCGACTGGGAAAGACGCCAACGTCTCATGAGCCCGTTGAGGCAACTTCCAAGGACATCGCTGCCTAGATCAGGGACATTGACCTGTTTCACGGTTCCATCAGGCGCAACGGTCATTGTCACACGCGCTCGCGTGGTCTTCAGGAGCGGATCTTTTTTGAGCGCACGTTCATGGCAGCGCGTAAACAAGATGCTTTTCTGATTCACCTTGCGGTTGATCTCATCGAGAATATCCGCCTCGCTGACGCTAGTTGGACCAGAATCATTTCCAGGTAAATCTAGGATGTCACTGCCTTTCGCAGGACCTCGGATAGCTGGTGCCTTCGTAACCCTATCGTTCCCCCGTGTTGGATTTCGACGAACGCCACCCCGACGACCTCCTGTTTGGGGAGCCTTTTCAACGATAATTCGGGTACGATCTTCAAAACGGCGACCAAAATCACTATTGGGTCCGCCGGACCTAGCAATCTCGTCGACGCCATCGCTATCTCCAGATGCCGTGTAAAACATAAAACCGGCCAAAGCCGCGACAACTGCGATAGAGGCAGCAACTGGTACCAAGAAAGCTTTGCGTTTCGTGTAAACGCTTTGCGTTGTGGCGACTCCAGCTATTCCTGGCCTAATGCCGGTAGTTTTGTTGCGAGGGGCATCCCCGTTCACTCCAGGGAGACCTGCCGGGCCGAGCGGTGTGTTGTTCATTCCGCCTAGACCGCGCGGAGAAATGGGCAGTCGTACCACCCGCGAAGCATCGTCGATATCAAGGTTTAGCCCTGCGCTATCCTCAACGCCGGGTGCAAAAGACAACGTGGATTTGCCTTTTGCTTTTGGCGTAGACTCGTTCTCATTCATCGCCGAAGAGTCATCCGTAGGCGATGAATCTTCGTTGGCGGATTTCATACTGGCAAACGCTTCGGCATCATCGCCACCAACACCAGCAGCGCTTCCAGGCCGTGCCAACAGTGCAGATTTCGCGTGTTTGCGCGCTTCCCTAAATTCCGGGACATCCTCAACGGGCAACCAATCATCAAACCCGTCGGCCCAACAAAAAAGCTCAGCAGTGGGTGGTTGCTCCCGTAGCCAATTTTGCGCCTCTAGCGCGTTAAAGGGACCCGACTGTTCACCGTTTATCGCCAGATACCATTCTGGCTGCATCGACACGGACTCGCTCGACTTCCGGCCCGGCTGGGAACGCATAACCTCCTCGAAGGCCCCGCGTAATGCCGTGTTTCCACCTGAAGCTGCGGCAGCAACTGGCGCTGCTGCACTCGCTCTCTGTGCTTGCTTCTCCGCGGCCTCTTGAGCATCCATGCCCTCTCGAACCGTGATGACGGCCGAGCAATTCTTGCAACGGATCTTTAAGATCTTACCTTTTACTCGTTCATCTGAAATCGAGTAACGCGTCTTGCATCGGTCGCAGTGGAACTTCATGGTTCGATAGAAAAATTAGGAGGATATCCACCTCGGATCCCCCCTTAAAGGGTAGCAGAGCCCAGGTGGGAATTGAATGCCAACCAAGCAATAACAAATGACTAATTTGTCTAATCCGTCCGGGAAATATCCGACATTGTGCGCGATTTACGACAGAAGCCGGGTATCCAAAAGATGGCTGGTTTTCACATTACCCAGGGCTGCAAGCATTTGATCTTTGAGCCCTGGGTTTTCGAGTTCAAGCTTCGTAAGGAGTCGTTTCGTCTCTTGCCGTTTTTGCTCGGGAAGTCCGCATGATGGACACCCACAGTTGACTACCGGATATGCTTGTTTTTCCGCCCAATCAGCAATCCACTCTTCGGGAACGTAAGCCAAAGGCCGGATTACCGTGTTTCGACCATCGTCTGAATGAAGAACTGGAGGCATTGATGAGATTTTTCCCGAATAAAATACATTCAGAAGCAGAGTTTCAATCAAATCGTCGCGATGATGCCCAAGCGCTATCTTAGTGCACTCGAGATCGACGGCGAGATTGTAAAGAACCCCCCGCCGTAACCTTGAACAAAGCGAGCAAGGGGTCTGCCCGGGAGCGATATTGTTCTCCACGATCGCGGCGAAAGACTTGTCGACCATTCGGTATTCGACGTTTCGGGAAACGATGTGACGCTCAATTGTTCCCGTGTCGTAGCCTGGCCACCCCTGATCCACGTTCACGGCAATGATCTCAAAATCGATAGGCGCGCGTGTTTGAGTTCGCAGGAGCACGTCAAGTAGCGCGTAGGAATCTTTTCCTCCGGAGAGACAAACCATCAACCGATCTCCGGCCTCGATCATATTAAAATCGGACATTGCTCGCCCCGCACGTTTAAAAATCTTTTTTGACAGATTTTTTTCCGTCCCTCGCGGAAGGCGAATTTGCGCCAGATGGTTCATCGCCGGCTGAGTACCACAATCATTGTTCGGCTGTCTCTTGCTTCTTCTCTAGCGTACCTTTGGGTAGTGCGTTCGAGTTTCCCTTCTTAGACTTAGGTGCGGCTGACGGTTTAGAAGCCCCGCGATTTTTCGATGATTCGCCAGATTTATCCCGGCGCTCCTCTGCGCTGCGAATGGCAGCCGTATTGATATCCACCGGTGTAAGAGGAACCAAATTCCGAACGTCTTTTTTGCTGCGTTGTAGATACAAGCCAGACACGGAAAGCGATCGATTTTTCCGCGCTAGCTCTAGAAGAAGCTCAACCTCTGTTAGCGACTCCGCACCAACCCATACCGCTGCATCCCGTTCGATTCGATAGACCCTTTGATCTAGCAAGGTCGTCGGCTTCGACCCGGTCAAACGCTCCAGCCGTAGTCGAACTGCCAATGCGTTGGGATTGGCGTCAGCGTAAACCGTTGCGATCTCATGTTCCCCGTCACCTGTCGAGTCCAAGAGAGCTGTGAAAAGAGCTCCTTTGGGCTGAAGCACCGGCACTCGCTTTAGTTTTCCGCCCGATGCCACGACCAAATTCGCTTTTTTGTTGTGGGTGATCAGCGCTGCTTGAACACGGCCAATGCAGCCGTACTTGATATTTCCCAAAGGCATTTTCGCTACCCGCTTAGCTACCTCTGGGTTCTTTTCGAGGATACTCACCGGGCAATCGCGTTTTTTCCCTCGCTTGGTTGGGGAGTTGGGTTCTTGACTCACCACCATGGCGATCACTTGCTCGCCGGAAAGAACAAAGCGTGCCTGAGGGTATTTTTCGTATCGGACAACCTGAGGGTCGCTAACCCGATCGCTATATTGCATCTCCGCGCCCAGACTCTGCTCAAGTTCCCACCTCGTTGATCCGACCCCTAACCCAGCCTCTGTCCGTGCGACCTCGGGCGCAAGCGCAGAGATAAATTCGACATTGCCACGGCTCCCGACTCCTACTTCCAGCATTCCCCCTTCTGCACGAACGACCGAATAGTCAAACAATCCCCGGAGCTCCAATAATTCAACTCGTGGTCCCCGCGACAACAGGGACAACACTTCCTGAAGCGACGAGCCTAATTTGTACGGGCCAAGACCCTCTGCGTAAATATTGTGAGGAGGCAAAGCGTGGACACGCCCGGGTGGGGGCTCCAGCACTCGCCTTGGAACGATTTCCGTTTCAATCGTGTCTTCGGGGACAGAGTTGCACGCCAAAAACAGAGATAGAAATACCGGCAACCACTTCATTCGTTTATCCACGGATGTTGCGTTTTAACCGCGTCGATGATCCGTCGAGTACTTGTACTCGGGCTGAGGTTTACGTGTGTTTCCACTCTGTGTTTGTCAGCAGTCATTGCTTGGGCGAGAGAGGACATGCCCTCTCCGACTCCTTCTAACGCATACCCGCCTTCAAGCACAGCAACTAAGCGCCCTTGACAGACCTCGTTTGCGACTTCGACCACAGAACGAGCCATTTGAGAAAACCCCTTGATTGAAACGTTCATACCGGCCAGCGGATCTGCGACAAAAGCATCATATCCAGCAGAGATCAAAACAATATCCGGGTCAAACTTCCTCAAACACGGCTCAACTATGCTTGAGAAAGCAAACTCATAGTCAACATCTTCGGCGCCTGACGAGAGGGGAATGTTCACGTTTCGTCCTATACCTTCGCCAACGCCACACTCTTCGATGGCGCCGGAGCCTGGGTATAAAGGCGACTGGTGCAAAGAAAGGAATAACACATCGCTTCGATCGTAAAATGCCCGTTGGGTTCCGTTCCCATGGTGGACATCCCAATCTACAATCGCGACGCGACTGGCGCCGCTCCTGATGGCACTCTCAGCGCCTATCGCGACGTTATTAAAAAGACAAAACCCCATTGCCCGCTCCGGCTCGGCATGATGCCCAGGTGGCCGAACAATGGCTAACCCCTTCGCGTGCTCCCCGCTTAGGCTCTGAGAAACCAAATCACATGCGGCCCCTACAGCACTTAACGAAGACTTCCACGTGCCTGGCCCAAAGTAGGTATCTTCATCTATCCACCCTCGACCGGAACTAGTTTGCTTTTCTACTTGAAGGATATGAGACGGGGAATGGATTTGACCCAATTCCTCCTCCCTAGCCATTCTGGTCGCTATCTTTGTCGCGGACGTTAAAGTCCCATCTCTTTTTAACGCATCTCGAACAGCCAAAACACGTTCAGGTCTTTCAGGGTGCGCACCCGGGGGAATGTGCTCTGCGAACAGATCGTCTATGACTATTGCTAAACTCACCCGCGTTCGGGCCTCAACTGACGCGACAACAGCGCTCGCAACCCTTCACTTGCAGATAGCCCTTCGTAAATCACACCATGGGCAAAATTTGTGAGAGGCGACTCAACTTTGTGTTTTTCCGCCACTTGTTTGGCTACTCGAGTAGTTTTGACTCCTTCGGCAACCATCCCTCCCATTTCTTCAACAATACTCTCGAGTTTCTCGCCACGTCCAAGCGCTAGCCCAACACGTCTATTCCTTGAAAGATCGCCTGCGCAGGTCAAAACCAAGTCCCCCATCCCAGAGAGTCCGGAGAATGTAAGAGGATTTGCTCCCATGGCTACACCCATTCGCGTAATCTCAGCCAAGCCGCGGGTTATAAGTGCCGCCCGGGCATTGTCTCCAAGCCCCAATCCGTCAGAGATCCCGGCGCAGATGGCAATTACATTCTTGAGCGCACCGCCGAGCTGAACACCGATGTGATCATCGGATGTGTAGACTCGAAATTTTTCGCCTGAAAAAACCGACTGAACTTCCGCGACCGAACTCTGTTCCCGTCCCGCGACGACCATGGCAGACGGCATTCCCGCTGCCACTTCTTTAGCGAAAGTTGGGCCAGACAAAAATGTTGAACGCTTCGCAATACCCGCAGGAAGGACGTCGTCGTAAATTTCGTCGACCCGGGCTAAGGTTTTTTCCTCAAGACCCTTTGACGTGTTCACCACGATCGCATCGTCTCTTAGTGCACTTGCAGCGGCAGAAAGAACCGCCCTAATTGCGTGAGACGGCGTGACAGCAACAACGATTTGCTTTTCGCTCACCACACGGGTCAGGTCTGAATCAACCCGAAGGCCATCACGAAGTTTGTATCCAGGAAGATAGGCAGAGTTTTCCCGCGAGCTTTCCAAGCGTTTCGCTGTCTCTTCGCTCCGACACCACATAGAGACGCTGTGGCCAAGGCTCTCAAGAAGAATGGCAAGACAGGTTCCGTAACTACCGGCTCCAATGACTGCAATTTTTTTTCCGGCCTTCATCGCCGGACC
>CAYPIX010000004.1:0-50916 GCA_964410875.1 uncultured Kofleriaceae bacterium | reverse complement strand
AATACTTGCTATCGTTTTGCGCAACTCGTGCTGTATCTCACGACCTTGTTTCTACCTTTGTGTTTGGCCGCATAGAGAGCGTCGTCAGCGGCCTGAACAAGACCTTCCGCGCCACCGCTATCCTCGGGGAAAGCTGCTACACCGATAGAAACGGTAATATTGTGTTTCTTTCCGACGGCTTCAAAATTGGTTTCTGCAAGCGTTACGCGCAACCGCTCTGCAAGCTGGCCCCCGGTTTCCTTCCCTGTATCGACTAGAACAATCGCGAATTCCTCGCCTCCGTATCTAGCGACAAAGTCATTTGCCCGACGTCCCTCGCCCAAGACTTTCGCCAATCCACATAGCAATGCATCGCCGGCGGGGTGCCCAAAGCCGTCATTAAATCCTTTAAAGAAATCGACATCAATCATCAAGAGACATAGAGGCAAGCCATTTCGACCAGACCGCTCTACTTCTAAAGAAAGTCTTTCGTGAAAAAACCGGTGATTATAGAGTCCAGTTAGTCCATCCGTGACCGCCAACTGAGACAGCCTAGAATTGGCATCCGCTAGTTCATGAGTTCTCTCGTCTACTTTCGCTTCGAGTTCTCGATTCATCTGTAACAAGGCTTGGTTCTTAGAAGAGAGATCGTGAACCAGCCGTTGATTCTCGACACCTAACCTATGGAGTCGCAATAAGTTTTCAACGGCGAGGCTGAGGGCCGCCTCGTCCCATGGTTTAGAAATATAGTGATTTAATTTGGCTCGATTAATCGCCGAAATCACCGAGTCCATACCGGCTTGCCCCGTTAACAAAATCTTTGAGGTAAGTGGTGATCGTTTGTTTACTTCTTCAAGTAACTCAACGCCCTTCATGCCTGGCATGATCTGATCAGCAATAATCACCGCAATACCTTCACCGTCTTTCTCAAGGGCATCTATGAGCGCCAAAGCGTCGCTGGCCGATTGGGCTAACGCAATTTCACATTCATGACCAAATCGCGCCTGCAACTGTCTTTGAAGTACGTTGAGGATAGCAGACTCGTCGTCTACACATAAAATCGTTTCTCGTCTGCTCAAACGTTAACTCCGAGTGATTCCGAAACCGGCGACTGAACAAGTGGTAGCCACACCGAGAAAACGGTTTTCCCTGGGCTAGATGTCACCGAAATTCGCCCTTGGTGACGATCGACTATTTGCTTCGAAATCTGAAGTCCAAGCCCAGTTCCCTCGCCCTTCTTCTTCGTTGTGTAAAAGGGTTCAAACACCCTCGGAAGAACGTCCTCGGGAATGCCAGGTCCATCGTCTGTTACTGCAACCACCACGCCATTGTCTTCTTCTCGCGTTCGGATAGCAATTTCCCCCTCGCCGCCGACGGCTTGAACTGCGTTATGAATAAGATTGGTCCAGACTTGATTTAGTTCATCTGCACAAGCAACAACCGTTGGGAGCTTTCCGTAGTCCCGTTGAACGCGAACCCCACGAGAAAACATGTGTTCCAAGAGAACAATCGTACTTTCCAATCCTTCATGCAAATCCGTTGCGACCTTGTTGGTTTCCCCGTCCATGCGCGAGTAGCTCTTAAGGCTCCGAACAATTCGTTGAATTCGACCAACAGCGGTTTCGATCGTCGAGGACGCGCGACGCATAAAAACTGACTCCGTAAACAGAGCTACCAAGATCATCGCAGCCCGATCGGGTTCGTCTTCAGCGAGTTGCGTCTCAATCACGTCTATTAACTCATGGACTAATTGGTCAGCGTTAAAGTTTGCCAATTCACTTCCCAAACTGCTGGCCACGTTTGATCTGACGCCGTTCTTTTCGAGTCGGCTCATAAACTCTCGCGATACATTCCGTGCCTCAACCGGTGACCTTACTTCGCCAGACACTTCTGTTGCGCGCTCAACGAGAGCAAGGAACCGGTCTCTACCGCCGTCTACGAAACTCAGCGACATCATTTCCCCAGAGAGCGCAGCGTGTTGGGAGACACTATTGGACAATCCCTGCGCGGTCCCCTGTATAGCGGCCGAGGGAGAGTTAATTTCATGGGCTACGCCTGCCACTAAAACGCCTAGATTCGCCAACTTCTCTGAAAGAATGAGCTGAGTTTGGGTGTCATTTAACTGATCAACCGTCTTTGCAAGCCTATCGTTAGTGAGGGTCAACTCATTGGTCCTCTGCTTGACCTTCTCTTCAAGCTTTTCATTGAAAGACTTTTCCCGGGCGTATTGGCGAGCGTTCTCTACTGCACTAGCCGCTTGGTCTGCAAAAGTGGAAAGCAAATGGGAATCAGAAAGCGTGAAAGGACGCCCTGTTCCGCCACGCCCTGTCAAGATGACGCCCACGGTCCGTCCTTTTAGTTCCACTGGCACGCCAAGGAGAGCGCCGTTGGCAAGCGCAGTGGTCCTTTGTTCTGCTGGCAGCGAGTCTTCTACATTTGCCATCCGTACAGAAGCATGAGTTTCTGCCACTCTTTCAGCAACAGCTGCGAGTGGAGACACCTCGGCTATAGCGTTCGCTCCACGGAGAACCCTCCTAATCCCTGGGACAACCACTCGAGCAGCCCCCAGCTCGAGCTTCGTCTGAGTCTGGGTTTCTTCTTGCGAGGGAACAAGCCAGAGAGCGCAAACATTGGCGTGGAGAACCTTGGAAACTTCGTCAACGATTTTTCGCAGAACATCTTCTAGGTCCAGGACTGAAGAAACAGCTCTTCCTGCATCGTGAAGAGCAACAATCTCGCGCATCCTGGCAGCCAATCGCCTTCGGTTTTCTTTAAGTGCCTCTGTCATCTTTGAAAACGCACTGGCCAACTCGCCGATTTCGTCGTTTTGGTCTTTGGACTCAATGCGTTGCTCAAGGTCTCCTTGAGCGATTGCTACGGCGCCTCGGTGCAAACGTTGCAGTGGATTGGCTATCCGCCTTGACAACAGTGCTGCAACTCCTAATGCGAAAAGCAAAGCGCCAGCTCCCCCGATCGCTAAAGAACGAGCCGCAGCACCTCGCGCGCGGGTTAGAGGCGCGCGATCGACTGCAGCCGAAAAAACACCGACTAGATTCCCTTCAAAATCTAAGATCGGCTCAAAACCTCCGCTATAACTCCTCTCGCCAAAAGCCACTGTTCCAAAAGCCTGTTTAAGAGAATAGACTTTTTTTACGACGCCCGCGGACAAAGGTGGCGCTACCATACGTCGCCCATTGTCATCTACAAAAGTACCAGATGGATTAGTATTACGTTTCGAAGAGTAAATTGCTATCTCTGCTCCAACCGCTGCCTTTAGGTTGTCTAGGAATCGTCCGTCCAGGGGCATGGAGACCACGACCGTTCCGACTAGATCAAAGCTTCGATTTACGACGGGTGCGGCGGCACGAACGATCAGGCGATCTTTTTGAGGGACAATCGTCACCCTCCTCTCAAACTGCAATGCCGCCTGAATAGACGGGTCATCAGCTCTAGCATCGACGAAGCCACTTGCTCGCGGCCCTCGGTTGTCACGTCGAGCAATGATTTTTCCTGACCGATTCGTCACCTGAACGACGGATGTTGGAAGAGTATCCGCTGCGCGCTGTAGCGCACCTAAAATCCCTACATCGGTCTCTAGACTTCTAATGAGCTCACCATAGCTTGCGACCGAAACTGCATCAGAGCCAAGGCCTTTAATATTTTTGATCAGAAGGTTCAGGCCTACTCGAAGTTGCCTGTCTGTTTCCTGGCGCAAACCATCCTCAAGTCCTCCGATGATCACGCTAACTGCGACCCAAGTAGCTACTACAACAGGAAGGACCGCGGCTACGGCTAAAGATGCGCCAAGCTTGTGGCGAAGACGCCACCGTCGTGACTCTTTACGGAACAACTCGCCGCACTCCTCGATACATAATGTGAGAATTCGGTTTCATGGCGATGCCTGCCACCGATCGATTTGCAGCAACAGCGATCTCCGCATGGGCCAACGGTACCCAAGGCGCAAGCTTCCCAATCCGTTCCTGCGCTAGCTGATATGTCGACTCGCGGACCAGCCTCTCCGCGTCTTCCTGACCGCGAATTAACAGTGCGTCTAATTCATTGTCGCTCAGAAACGCGACATTCCGAGCCACACCGGCTTTGGCGTTTTTGCTAACAAAAAGCTCGTAAAGAAAATTATCCGGATCGCCATTGTCTCCTACCCAACCTAAGAGACAAATGTCGTGTTCTCCGCGACGAAGTGACTGCGAATGCTCAGGAAACTCCTGAACAATCAATTCAGTTTTCACGCCCACGCGCTTGAGATTTGCTCGTATGACATTTGCAACTAGTTCCGGATCAGGCAGATAAGGCCGTGGTGTAAAGGAAACAAAAAAACGGTGTGTTCTTTGCGGGTCGAATGTCCCCTCATCTGCCGCTTCCTTGAGAAGCGCGATGGACTGAGTCCTATTGTACTTGTCGCTTGATGACGCAAGCCTGGCTCCCCATACCGTTTCCGGCAGTGGCCCGTGTGCCGGTTTCGCGAGTCCCTGATACGCCAGTTTAACCACCATGTCTTTGTTCACTGCCATATTCACCGCCCTCCTAACGCGAATATCGGTAAACGGAGACCGGGTTGTGTTCATTGCGAGATAGGCGACGCTATTCGCAGGACTTTTGTGAACGACGAGTTCGGGATGAAGCGCGACGAACTGCAATTCGTCTGGAGGAATAGAATACGCGATATCAACGAGCTCACTTTCAAGGGCAACCATTCGTTGCTGACCATTGGGAATGGTCCGAAAAACGAGTTTTTTCAAATTTGGCTTTCCGCCCCAATATTCTTTATTGCGGGAAAGAACAATCGTGTCTCTTTTCCAACTATCGAAGCGAAAAGGTCCAGTGCCGACGGGGTTCTTAAAAAAGTCATCTCCGTACTTTCGTACCGCTGTCGGTGATACAATTGACACAGGAAACATTGCCATGTTGGCCGCGAATGGCGCGTAAGGCTTTTCTATTTTTATCTCAACCGTGAGAGCGTCAATCGCTCGAACACTTTGAATATTTTGATAGGTATTTTCCCAGTAAACAAAAGGCAAACCAGTTGCGTCTGGTCGATGGAAGGGGTGAGAAGGATCTCGCTGCCTTTCAAAGGAAAAAACAACCGCGTCAGCGTTAAGCTCTGTGCCATCATGGAAACGAACCCCCCTTCGCAAACGGAAAGTCCAAGTGGTTCCGTCGGCAGAGACTTCCCATGCAACGGCCAATCCGGGTTCAATATCAGTCCTGCCTGATTCGTAACGCAGAAGCGTGTCGTAGACTTGAGCAGCTACTTCAACCGATTCGTTATCCGTAACTCTTCCAGGATCAAGTGAAATAGCATCCGCTGGCCTGCCTACGATCAAAGTTTGTGGATCGCGAAGCCCAACCCTTTGCGTCGTTTCCCCACTCGAGGAACAAGACGCAAGGGCGCATGCGAAGAGAACAGGGACTAAATAGAAAGCCTTCAAGGCATGCGGAGTGTAGCCGCAAAATTCCAAAGCGAGAAGCCACCAGTGCACAGATAACCCTGTTAGATTGACAACTTACTCTATCTGCCAGTAGCGTTGGCCGCGAATTCGTCAGAGTCGTGAATCAAATGCCACAAAGGACGTCATACGTGTACAGGTCATCAATCGGAATTTTGCTTTTCTCAACGTTCATAGGTAGCCAA
Source organism: uncultured Kofleriaceae bacterium (assembly GCA_964410875.1). GTDB lineage: Bacteria > Myxococcota_A > Polyangia > Haliangiales > Haliangiaceae > CAYPIX01. The sequence continues at coordinate 45,287 of CAYPIX010000004.1, read as the reverse complement.
ACTAGCGCTTGCAGCGTCAAGACATTGGCAGTTGGCACGACATCGAAAATCTTACTGGACGCTCAACCAGCTCTTAAGCAGGAGCCCGACTATGACTTAGCCGCGCAAGCCATACCGGCAAGCTTAAAGACCGTAGAAGGGTTCCATTTTGCCGATCCTAGCAACGAACGAATTACGCGAATCTTGGCGGAGGGGTACTGCCAATACGCTGTCGGTTTTATTGAAGACCTTTTTGAGAGGGCCCACATCAATGACGATCTTGATGAAGCCGACTATCTAGCTCAACGCGCGACCAAGTCGTACCTCCGCTGCGTAGGCTACTCTCTCGAACTCCTAGGGGACGATTGGCAGGAGAAGTTCCTTGAACCGATGGCCAGTGTGGCGCCTCTCATAGAAGCCGCAGGCAGCGACAAGCGGGACGCCATGCTTTTTCTCGCGGTCGGTTTAGGTGGAGCCATTAACCTGAACAAAGACGACATTGCGATGTTGGAGCACATTCCCAAGGTAAAGAAGTTGCTAAAACGCGTCATAGTTATCGACAAAGACTCACCACCGTCTGACCCTTTTCTTGCCGCGCTGCCACATATCGGACTCGGAAGGATTCACACCTCTACTCCACTTGCGTTGGGTGGGAAACCAGAGATTGGGAAAAAACACTTCGAAAAAGCATTTGCAATGACAAACAAGCGCCTTTTGCTGGCGCAAGTCTATCTCGCGCGTTCTTACGCCGTTGCGACTCAAAAACAAAGTTTGTTCCGAAAGCTGTTAGTAAGAGTGCTAAAAACCGACCCAGCTATCTGGCCAGAGCAAAGGCTCGCAAATGAGATAGCTCACAGGCGAGCTCGCCTATACCTCAAACACGAAAAGGACTGGTTCTAATGTTGAAATCACTGCCACTCTTATTAGTAGGTCTTTTGACCGTCAGCTCGGTCAAGTCAGCAGAGGCGAACGAGTGGCGAATGGCAACGCTGGCTCCCGATGGTTCCGCCTGGATGAAAGTGCTAAGGCGCGGCGCCAAGGCGATAAAAGAAGGGACAGAAGGACGTGTTTCGCTAAAGTTCTACGCCGGTGGGGTCCAGGGCGACGAAAAGAACGTCGTGAGGAAGTTGAAGCTAGGGCAACTCGACGGAGCCGCCCTGACAACAGTTGGACTTTCGCTGATAGAGAAAAGCATCCGTGTTCTAGAGCTCCCTCGCCTTTTTCAAAGCATTGAGGAGATGGACTACGTGCGGAACAAGATGTGGCCGACTTTCGTCAAGAGATTCGCGAAAAAAGGGTATCGCCTCGGCGAACCCGGCGATGTTGGCTTCCTATACCTCTACACGAAATCGAAGGTGACCAGCCTTGACGATCTTCGTTCTGTTAAGTTTTGGCGTGGCAGTGAGGACGCGCTCAGCGGTGCTTTTTTCAAGAAGCTTGGTCTAGACGGCGTGCCGATGGGAATCCCTAAGGTGCTCTCTGCGCTTCAGACAGGAAGAGTTAACGGTGTGGCCAACTCCCCTCTTGGTCTTCTCGCGCTGCAGTGGCACACAAGTGTATCGTTTTCTACTAGTGAGCCCATCGCCTATGCGACTGGTGCATCGATTGCCAGAGTCAAAAAATGGGAGTCGACAGCGGAAGCTGATCGAGAAACAATGACTAAAGTGCAAACGGCCCAGTCGGCGAAATTACGGCGGGTGGTTAGAAAAGACAATCGCAAGGCCCAAAAAGCACTTTCACGAAGCATCCAGACCTCATCGCTTGAGCCAGCCGCACAGAAAGCTGTAAATGAAGCAGCAGAATGGGTTTGGAAAAACTTGAGTGGCAAACAGTATTCTGCGGAAGATCTTGCGAATGTTCTCAAGTACAGAGCTGAATTCCGAGCGAAGAAGTAATTTGACTGCTCGCATTCACTCTAGCACTCGTCCTAGACTCTCACCGTGACGACAGGGTCTCCGCCGCCACTAGCGAATTTTTTTACAAAAGCCAACGCTCTACTCGGGCGAATTGAACACCTGTGTTTGGCAATCTTCCTCGGAGTGCTTGTGTTTGTCGGCGCAGGGCAAGCGATAGCGCGATACGTGTTTAGTACGAGTCTACCCGGATCAGAAACATGGATTCGGGCGATGGTCTATTTCGTCGCTATGACAGGTGCTGCGCTAGCAGCGGGAAGCATGCGGATGATTCGCATGGACATCGCTCAACGAATGCTCAGCCCTAAAGCAAGAGCCTGGATCAGAGTTTTCATCGCTTTTTTCGTTGTGGCGACATGCTGTTTCTTGGTGAAAGGTGGCTGGCAAGCTCATTTGATTGAGCCAACCTCGGACCATCTCCTTTCAAGTAAGGTCGCCGTACTTGCTCTCCCCATTGGAGCACTCCTGATAGCAGTCCACTACGCTCTCCTTGCTGGGGCGGAACTCTCTTATCTAGTTTCGGGACGAGTAAACCCGGAAATCGATTCGCTTAGCCTCTCTGTCGAAGGAGAGGGCTAGTGGGAACGATCGGAATTATCATTCTTGTAGCGTTACTCTTCCTGGGGGCGCCACTTTTTGCCGTATTGATAGCTGCTGGTGCCCTTGGTGCGATCTTTACCGCCCAATCAGGGGGACACAGCTTTTGGACTGATTTTCTCGGCCAAATCTCCGACATAAACACGGTCGCAACCGGCGAAGAAGCAACAGTGCTTTCGACCATCCCCCTGTTTATTTTTGCAGGTTATCTGATGGCGGAAGCGAAAACCGCGGACCGTCTCGTAAACGTTGCCAAAGCCGCTCTTGGTTGGCTGCCCGGTGGGCTCGCCGTGGTCACAATTTTCGCATGCGCGCTCTTCACAACTTTTACTGGCGCTTCAGGAGTTACAATTGTCGCTCTTGGTGGTTTGTTGCTTCCGTCCCTAGTAAGAGAAGGCTACCCAGAAGGTTTCGCTCTTGGCCTGGTTGGGGGTACCGGTTCAGTTGGACTTCTATTTCCCCCAGCAGTTCCGATTATTATCTACGGAACTGTCTACGGATTAAACGCGCAAACTCGTGCTGGCACTGAGATCATTTCCTTTACCACCGACCGATTCTTATTGGCCGGTGTCTTACCCGGTTTGGTCCTCATCGGAATTCTCAGTTTGTACTCGATCTACCGAGCCATAAAGCTTGAAGTCCCTAGACAACCCTTTGTCGCCGCCGACCTCGGCAAAGCGTTTCTTCGGGGCATTCCCGAGCTAGCGATTCCGTTTTTGGTCATTGCAGCGTTGGCAAATGGTGTGCAACTTCCAGAGGTCGCAGCATTAACCGTTGTCTACGTGCTCCTACTTGAGGTCGTAGTCTATCGGGACGTCCATCCGAAGGCCCTCTTTTCAATGGTGCGCGAATCCATGATTTTGGTCGGCGCAATTTTTATTATTATTTTTGCTGCGCAGGTTTTCACCAACTACCTGAAAACTGCCCAGGTTCCAGATGCCGTATTCGAATGGATAAACAGCCGAATCGAGTCGAAATGGGTTTTTCTGTTAGCTCTTAATTTATTGTTGCTCGCGGTTGGGATGACGATGGACATTTTTTCAGCGATAGTCGTTGTCGTCCCGCTCATCATTCGTCCCGCAGCCGAATTTGGAATCGACCCATTCCACCTTGGAGTGATCTTTTTGCTGAACCTTGAAATTGGCTATTTGACTCCCCCGGTCGGGCTGAACCTGTTTATTACTAGCTTTACTTTTAAGAAACCAATCCTAGAAGTAACCCGTGCGACCTTGCCCTTCCTCGCGTGCATGGTAGTCGCCCTCGGGATCGTTACCTACGTTCCGGCCCTAACGGTATACCCCGAGGCAAAACGCAGAGGGCTGATACAAACCATGATTCGAGATTTTGTTGATACAGGTAAACGCGCTGGTTCTGTAGACGACCTCGTTTTTGAAAATGGAAAAAAACTGACTCGAAGCGACTGCGAAAAAATTGCCAATGAGTTCGACAAGCTCATTTGCCTAGATCTGTTCGTTGACGTAACGGAATGCAGACAAAAACCGTCAAAAGAAGACGCCGACGTTTGTGAGAAAAAAGCTCTTAGGACGTACCAGGAAGACACCGAAGAAGACGAAGACCTAGACTTCTGATCTTGACTTATTTCCTAGAAACCAGCTTTTTCTTTACGGCGCCAACTCACATTCAGCACTCCACAGAGGATCGAACTCCGTTCATGCGGATTTATCCAATAACTACCCACAATCTCCCTGTTCATAGCCGTAGACTTCCCGGTGACTCGTGTCTTCCTCAAGAATCCCCGGTTTTTATCGACTTGCCCCAACCGCCAGACGCTCGCTCGTGGCGGAGATGGCCGGTCTTTCCGAGGAGGACATCGAAGTCTTAAAAAACGGTGGTCTCGATTCTGAGCAAGCTGATTTCATGATCGAAAACGTGGTTGGTCAGCTTTCCATTCCAATTGGCGTTGCCACCAACTTCGTTGTCAACGGAACAGACTGTCTAGTTCCAATGGCAATTGAAGAACCATCTGTGATTGCAGCCGCATCGCACGCAGCGAAATTAGTTCGACCTCTCGGTGGATTTACATCCGTCGTTTCAGATCCTGTCATGATTGGTCAAATTCAACTTCGGGATGTACCTGTTCCGATTCGCGCCGCCGCTCGACTGGAATCTGCCTCAGCGGAGATTCTCGCGAAGGCTCGCGCCTTATCGCCCAAGATGGTCGCTCGCGGCGGTGGCCCTGTCGGAGTAGAAGTTCGTGTATTAGAGAACAATGGTGAAACAGGTACACTCGTAGTTCACCTACTCGTTGACTGCAGAGATGCAATGGGAGCAAACCTAGTCAACTCGCTTGCCGAAGAACTCTCTGAATACATAGGAAGTATGTCTGACGGCACAGTTGGACTCCGGATCCTTTCTAATTTATCGACCCGACGTACCGTGACTGTTTCTGCAGAAGTCGGTTTTGAAACCCTCGGGAAAGACGGCAAGTCTGCCGCAGAACAGATTGTGGAAGCCTCTCGCTTCGCTGAAATTGACCCCTACCGAGCTGCTACTCACAACAAGGGCATCATGAACGGCATAGACGCCGTTCTTCTTGCCACCATGAACGATTGGCGTGGGGTCGAAGCCGGGGCTCATGCTTTTGCAGCTGAGAGCGGAAAGTACCGACCATTAGCTGTTTGGCATATCGAGCAAGATTGTCTGGTAGGGCATCTAGAAATGCCCCTCGCTGCTGGCACTGTGGGAGGCAGCGTCGGGACTCATCCAGCTGCCCGAGTTGCCTTGAAAATATTGGGTACAGACAGCGCTGCTAGACTTACTGCTGTTGCCGGTGCGACAGGTCTTGCCACCAACCTTGCTGCGTTGCGCGCTCTTGCTAAAGAGGGTATTCAAAGTGGCCATATGCCACTTCACAAACGAAAGACGGTTTCCCACCTCTCCAGTGGTGAGAAAGGAGAGCCCAAGTGATCCATCGAGCCTTTGGTGTAGTGAAGAACACTTCACCTGTTCCTGTTCCTGTCCCCCCGGAATCACTAGATCTCGACGCTTGCTACCGTTATTGCGAAGCAATTGCTAGAACCCGTAGCAATAACTTCCCTGTTGCTTCACGCTTTATGCCTTCGCAAATCCGAAAGCACATTCTGGCTATCTATGCGTTCGCCAGGGCTGCCGATGACTTCGCCGACGAAAAAGAATTCGCGGGCAGAAGAGGCCTCGAGCTCGACAGATGGGAACAAAACCTCGAACTCTGTTTTCACGAAGGATCCGCTGAACATCCGGTTTTCGTTGCGCTTGCAGACACGGTTCAAGCCTTTGATCTTCCTATAACGCCCTTTGCCTCATTGATTTCAGCATTCCGAAGCGATCTAGAAACGAGGTCGTACCCAACCTACCAAGATCTTCGCGGATACACGGCGCTTTCCTCTGAACCTGTAGCACAATTATTTCTTTATCTGTCTGGCTGTAGAGATCCTGAACTCCACAAGTATGCAGCCGAGCTTGCCAGCGGGCTCGCGATCGCAAACTTTCTTCAAAATGTTCACAGTGATTTAGCGGACGGCCGGACTTACATCCCGCTTGAAGACTTACGACATTTTGGACTTACCGAATCAGGACTTGCTAACGCGGCAGACAACCCTCGAGCCAGCGACCTCTTTCGCTTCGAGGTCGCACGCGCGCGTTCTATTTTTGAGCGAGCTCGTCCCGTGGTTCGGGAAATCGGCGATATTTCTGTCGAAATCGCCCTGATGTGGCATGGCGGCATGCGAATTCTAGACAAGATTGAAACGCAGGGCGCGCGAGTGTTGGCGGAACCGCCTCGGCTGACTGCTCTCGATAAAGCAAATGTGGTGAGCAAGTCGCTTGCTTGGCGAGGCACATCTCTTCGAGGCCGAGCGGTAAGAAAAATGGCCCAATTCCTCGGTGGCGGCTAACACTGGGTGGCAGTCCAGCGGGAATTTCTCCCAGTCTCAGGGCCTGGTCCCCTCAGCGGTAATGTCTGTGAACATCACACCATTCCCGAGATGAACTAACCCAATCCTATTAGAAAAACAAAGCCGCAGAGTGTCATCGGATCTTGGCATCTACTGTGCAGACTAATCTGTTTGCCATGATTTCTATCCAGGATTTGTATGAGTACCGTGTTGTCGCCTCTCGATGTGAAGCTGGCCTAGAGCTCTCTCTCGACGATATCGAATTCCTAAGCGAGCGAGAAACCACGGCCATGAAACCGAGCGCAAAACAGGTCTTTCTTGGCGGGAATAGAATTTGGGACTGGGTCCCCGTTGTCGAACTCAGCTACAGAAATCTTGTGGCGGCCAAGTGCCCTTGGATGGAAGTAGGAGACATCGTCGACATCACTTTTGAAGACATCGAAGCACAAACTTCCTTCCTTTTTAAAGCGAGAGTTACGGAGGCTGAAGATAGTGAAGGTGACCTTCTTGTAACTTTTCAACTGGTAGGTAGCCCGATTCGAGCAAGACACCTCATCGGAATGCCCGCATTAGATACAACTGTACAGCCTATTTTTGCTTCTTAGAGACAGCTAGCCCGTTGAGGCTTGCACTCATCCCAACTCTATAACCAGACAGAGTCTTATTTACGACAGCAATATTGTCTTCATGCCAAAGGGGCACCACAGGGACCTCCTCTGCCAAAATTTGCTGCACTTCACCATAAAGAGGTTTTCGTTTTTCCTGCCCCATCACGGTTCGGCCGTTCTCAGTTAGAGAATCCAACCGTTCACTTCGAAAGTGCCAACGATTCTTACCGTGAGGTGCCTCTACACTCGGGATACGTCCTGAGTGGAAAAACGTGTAGTAATAGTCTGGTTCGACTACGATACCAGTTTGCATTGACGCTAATTGAAAATTGCCCTTCTTTATGTCAGCAAAAAACGTCCCGAATTCAAACGATCGAACCTCAACCGCAATCCCCACCTGACCAAGTTGTTCAGCAATAATTCGAGCTAGAGTGAGCCTAAACTGATCTGCTGACGTTTTGTAACTAAGCGTAAAGCGGGGCGCACCACCAACACCGTCTGGATCTGTGTACCCTGCTTCGTCGAGCAGGGCCCGCGCTTTGGCTTGATCGAATTCGTACTTAGGGATGTCTGAGTTTTCTGCCCAGTGCCCAGCGGGTAAAAAGCCCGAAGCCAAACGAGCATAGCCGTGAAACTTGGCCGAAATGATTTTCCTACGATCAATCGAATGCGCAATAGCGCGACGAACCCGAACATCCTGAAGAATCTCGTCATCGTTCTGCATCATCAAGTAAGTCAAGATATTGCTTGGGCCTGATTTCACTCGAAGGCGTTTTCGTTTGGCAATCTCGTTTACGAGGTCAATTCGAACACCGTTTTGGGTAAAATCACCCGTTCCTCCAACTAGCATGAGGGCTCGCGCATTCGCGTCACGTACAACACGCAGATCTAGTTTTTTTAGCTCTGGTTTGGGACCTCGATAGTAAGGGTTTGCCTCTAAACGCACTCGCTCACTGGAAAACTCGACGACACGGTAAGGCCCTGCACCAATAACTTCCCCCCGCTTATCACCTGCTTCCGAAACAATCCCAAAAGTAAAGTCGCTTAGTAAAGTTGCGACGGGTTTCTTTAAACGAAACCGGATCCGTAGCTCGTCTATAACCTCAATAGAAGCAAAGCGCTCTTCGAAAGCGCCCTTCGCCATACTGTTGCTATCCGGTGCCATCGCACTCAAGAACGTGTACGCGACGTCGGTGGCTTTCAACGGAGTTCCATCGGAAAAGAGGAGGTCTGGCCGCAAAACCACATCCCAAGTGAGATCGCCTGTCTCTTCAATACGAGCTGCCAAAGCAGGTTTGGGCGCCAGTTCTTGATTGTCGACGCTAAAAAGTCCGGGAACAATGAGATTTGAGACCTTTACATCCCAACTGCCAATCACAAGCCTCGGATCATAATCTCGGAGCGCCGTAGGCAAGAGAATAACGCCCGTATCCGGTGGGGTTTGGCTCACTCTGGTATTGCATCCCATTGCAGCAACGAGCAACGACAGCAAATAGAGCCGGCGGATTACTTCGTTTCGCTGTCGACTTTGGCTAGCATCTTGATGCATGCGTCTTTCTTGGTTTGCCATTTCGATTTTCTTTGCCTCTGCGACCGCCAATGGCCAATCGCTAAAAGAGTCGTTAGACGCTATCGTTGTTAAGCCCGGTGCTCAACTAAGGAGTGCTAGTATCGGTGTCTCAGTATTCGATCTCAACCAAGGAACGGAGATTTACAGTCACAATGGCGGTAGCCGCCTCCGCGCTGCCTCCAATGCCAAGATTCTTACGTTGGCGGCGGCCTTCAATCTATTGGGTCCAAGTTTTCGGTATCAAACCCGAATCTACGCGGACCAACCGGACGACGACGGAGTCCTCAAAGGAAATCTTTACATTAGAGGCCGCGGAGATCCGATTCTTGGGGCCGAGCACGTCTACGATTTGGCCCGACAGATAGCTCGGCGCGGCATCAAAAAGGTGACCGGGGGAATCGTCGTAGACAATAACTACTTTGACGGCGTCGACCTACCTCCGCACTACGACGAGCAACCCAACGAACGAGCCGGTTTCCGAGCTCCAATTGGTGCAACTTCGTTTAATTTTAATACACTTTCCGTTTGGGTCAGCCCTGGGCGCAAAGAGGGCGTACGGGCTAGAGTTTTTCTCGACCCGCGTTCTGATTTTATTTCTGTAAAAAACGAAGTCATAACCAGAAAACGCGGTCGAAACAGAATCTCAATCGATTTTTCCGCAAAGGGCCAAGGCGTTCTAGTGACTGTAACTGGACAAATTCGCGCAAAGTCGTCGATGAAGCGCTGGCGTTTCCGAGTTGAAAACCCCGCTCAATACATGGGTGGTACTTTTCGAAAGGCTCTTCGCGAGCAGGGCGTACGCGTAACCCGAAAACAAATTCGCCTGGGCGTCGTCCCTGCAAACGCAACACCGCTTCTCAGTCACACAAGCTCAACGTTGACGGAAATTGCCACTGGAGCCGGAAAGTACTCGAACAACTTTATGGCCGAGATGTTATTGAAAACCATCGGCGCAGAAGCAAACAAAGGCGCGCCGTCCACGTGGCAACAAAGCCTTTCGACAGTCCACGCTTTTCTCGAACAACAAATCGGATTTCAACCGGGAAGCTACAAATACGAAAACGGCTCCGGGCTTTTCTCTTCCAGTGAACTCACCCCCCGGCAACTTGCCAAGACACTGGCGTTCGCGGCCAAGCGCCCCAGGTGGGCTCCTGAGTTCAAAGCCTCATTGGCAGTTGCAGGAGTCGACGGAACTCTGGCTGGGCGTATGAACAAGACTCCGGCCCAGGGGCTCGTACGTGCGAAAACCGGCACACTTAACGGCGTTTCCGCGCTCTCGGGCTATGCGGACGTAGGTAAGAAACGGGTCGCGTTCTCGATACTCGTGAACGGCTTTCCCAGTAAAGCAACGGGCCGAGCAAGAGCCCTACAGGACCGCATCGCGGTGGCCCTGGTGAGGTACTTACAGCAAGGTAGCTGAGCGCAATTGCGGGGCCTTCTTGGCTATGTTACCACTGGCTCGATTTTCACTATTCTCGAAAAGGAATCGAACTATGGCGCAATTGAAGGGCAGTAAGACCCACGGAAACTTGAAAGAAGCATTTGCAGGCGAGTCACAGGCGAACCGTCGCTACTTGTACTTCGCGAAAAAGGCAGACATTGAGGGGCACACCGACATCGCTGGACTTTTCCGAGACACAGCAGAGGGCGAAACCGGCCACGCTCACGGGCACCTCGACTACCTCAAAGAAGTTGGCGATCCAGCAACCGATGCACCAATTGGTAACACCGAGCTAAACTTGAAGGCCTCGATCCAGGGTGAAACCTACGAATACACGGAGATGTATCCAGGGTTCGCAAAGACGGCCCGTGACGAAGGCTTTGAAGAGATAGCCGAATGGTTCGAGACTCTTGCTCGCGCTGAACGATCGCACGCAGGTCGTTTCCAAAAAGGCCTAGACACCCTCAAGTAAACCTTGCACATTTTCCCCGCCCGCGTTTTTGCTCTAATGGCAATTCCGGGCGGTTATTTTTTTTAGAAACGTTTTTTGGACAAGTTATGAAACAGCTGCAACGACACGACATCAAAGGCCCAGCCATTTATGCTGGTATGAGGGACGATTTCCGGCGCCGTATTATCGAGCTCAAGAAAAACCGAAGAGTTTCTGTAGGTGATCGTGTAACCTTGGTGTTCGAAAACCGAAACACTCTCCTGTTTCAGGTCGAAGAAATGCTTCGAGCCGAAGCACTTACGACCGATGAACAAATAGAAGAGGAGCTCACTGTTTACAATGCGCTTATGCCCAACGAAGACAGCCTCTCTGCGACACTTTTTTTGGAGGTCCCCCCTGACGCAGACGCACGTGTCGAATTAGATCGCCTAATTGGCTTGGATGAGCACGTGGTACTTCACATTGGCGAGCATCCAATCCGTGCCCATTTTGAGGAGGGACGGAGCGAAACTGAACGGATTTCGGCCGTGCAGTACACACGCTATCCAATGACAGAAATAGCGAAGAAGACACTGCTTGAGGCCGGAACGAAACTCGTTTTGGAGATCGACCACCCTGAATACGGGCATCGCCAAGAGCTCACCGAAGAGATGCGCGCTTCTCTCGCTAACGATTATCTATAGCCGGTTCACCGCGCGCCGTCGCCCCCAATGCCGGCTTGGATATGTTAGATTCGATCCGTGGGGAGCGGCTCTCGGATCTATTTCACGTTGGACGAAGCCAACGCGCAGTTGCCTCGTCTGCGGGAGCTTTTTGCTTGTATCTTGCAAATTCGTTCTCAACTAAAAGCAAGCTACCAACTGCTCGATGAGGCTGGTCACGCACCTAGTAACACTGGATTGATTCCTGGCTTAGTAGAACAAGCAGAGCCAGAAAGAGATCCTGAGACGCCAGAAATCCGGGATGCGATGCGCACTTTTCGCGTCCTCATTGAAACGCTTCGAGATCAACTTAAAGAAATCCAGGATATGGGCTGTATTCTCACAGACATTGAAAACGGGTCCGTGGACTGGTTCTCTCTTAACGGCGACGAAGAGATTCTTCTTTCCTGGCAGGTAGGAGAGCAACGTGTCTCCTTCTGGCACGAGCCGGAAGTAGAACTAAGCGGTCGCCGGCCCATCTCGGAGCTCTCGCAAAGCGAGACGAACGAGGCTACTTAATAACTGCGAGACGCGAGGACCGCCTGGGCTTGCCGAGAATATTGGCCGCTACCTGTACAGCCGCTTTCGATGCAATGGCCGCAAATCGTTTAGCGTGAACGGAGTCTGGGGACGACGCCACAATAGGGACACCCGAATCGCCACCAAACCGAATGCGGGCATCCAATGGCAGCTCACCAAGAAAAGGTGCCCCTATCTCGGCAGCAAGCCGCTTGCCGCCACCGTGAGAGAAGATTTCATCGTTATGACCGCATTTCGTGCAGGTGTAGTACGACATATTTTCGACGACTCCGAGAATCGGAATATCGACCTTCTTGAACATTGAGATTCCCTTGACGACATCGATGATCGCAACCTCTTGCGGTGTTGTAACCATCACCGCACCAGAAATAGGGATAAGCTGAGATAGCGAGAGCTGGACATCACCGGTCCCTGGCGGCAGATCGCAAATCAGGTAGTCAAGCTCACCCCAAACGACGTCACCTAAGAACTGCTGCAACAGTCGGTGAACCATGGGCCCTCGCCAAACAACAGCCTCTTCTTTGTTGGTAAAGAAACCAATCGAAACCACTTTTAATCCGTGGTGTACGCTGGGAATAATTTTCTGGTCTTCGGTCGTTCCTGCCGGCGAAATTGCTTCTCCAAGCATCTGTGGAAGCGACGGCCCAAATACATCCGCGTCCAGAATTCCCACTTTAGCGCCCTGATCTTGCAACGAAAGAGCTAGATTGGTTGCTACGGTTGACTTGCCAACTCCACCCTTCCCTGCGGCCACAGCAATCACGTTTTTTACGCCCGGCAACAAAGCCGCTTTCTCGCTAGAACCTGGTGGTTGAGAAACCGTTTCCACCATTGGAACGACAGTAACGCTTTTCGCACCACCGTCACGCAATGCAGTCTCGATTCGCTTTGACAATTCGCGCCGGAGAGGCTCTGGGTATGCTGGCGTAGGAATCTGAACATTCACCAAGACATCTTGATTGGACACTTCAACACTCTTGACCAAGCGGTGAGTTACGATGCTCTTGTCCATCGCAGGATCGTTGACGCCTTTGAGAATTTCTTTGGCCCTTGCTACGTTCATTTCGCTCATATCAACCCACTTTCCTGTTCGGCGCGCGCTCAAAAGCCCCCGATAGGAGGTGACCTAATTTGTCTCTTTTAGTTTCCAAGTAGCCGCGATTTTCTTCGGTTACTTGTCCCCAGTGTTCCCAACGGGAAGACACCAATACTCCAGCGCTCTTGAGACCGTTGACCTTTTCTGGATTGTTGGTCATCAAGCGGACCGACTGCACCCCTAGATCGTTGAGAATAGACGCTGCCCGCTCGTAACTACGAAGGTCTATTTCGAACCCCAAATCTTTATTGGCGTCTACCGTATCTCTGCCTTCATCCTGGAGAGCGTAAGCCGCTATCTTGTTGCCTAGGCCTATCCCCCGCCCTTCTTGACGGAGGTATACAATAGCTCCTCTACCAACTTCCCCAACCCTGGCCATTGCCAATTCCAGCTGGGTTCTGCAGTCGCATCGGAGAGAGCCAAAGACCTCACCAGTCAGACACTCAGAGTGAACACGAACCGGAACGTCCGTGCCATTTTCAATGTCACCCAGATACAGGGCCACTTCTTCCATCCCATCCATCCGATAGATCGAAACGCGAAACTTCCCGTAAGGTGTCGGTAGGGTGGCGCTCGAATACGGGCCTTTTTTGACTGCGGACGACAAGACTCTTCCTTATGGGCGAGCCTCTCCATTTTGTCAATAGTCTCAAGTTCTTCCGCGCTGTTTTCGGGTTTGACACGTGGGTGCCGAGTTCATATGTTTGGGTATGGCGGTTCGCCCAATAGTCGTTTGGCCCGATCCTCGTTTGCGCGAGGAGACCGTAGCTATTGAGAGCATTACCGAGGACGTTCGCTCACTCTACAAAGACCTTGTTGACACAATGTACGCCTATAACGGCATTGGCATCGCTTCCGTGCAAATAGGGGTCGCACAGAAGATGTTTCTCATAGAGGCAGAAGTTGCGGGCGGCGACCCCAATGCCCAACCACTTGCTTTCATTAACCCAGAAATCATTGCTACTAGCGGCGAGCAAGACGAGGCGGAAGAAGGATGCCTCTCATTCCCCGGTGTTTACGTCCCAATCAAAAGGCCAGCCAAATGCACCATCAAAGCGATGGATCTGGACGGAAACAGCTTCGAGCAATCCGCAGAAGGGCTATACGCTCGTGCGCTACAGCACGAAAACGACCACCTGACGGGAAAGCTGATGGTCGACTTCGTTGGCCCGCTAAAAAAGCAGATGATCAAACGCAAGCTCAAACGAGACCAAGGCAACTAATTTAGTGACATCTAACCCCAAACATACCGATGTTGTTTTTGTTCGGGGTTTGGTTTTCGAGGCGAACCACGGATACACGGAAGCCGAGAGACGCTCCACGAGGCGGTTTAGGCTGGATATTGAGCTATCAGCATCCCTTGCCGCCGCGGCACATTCCGATGAGCTCAGCCAAACTCTCGACTACCGAACCGTCTGTGAGGTCGCCCTGACAATTTGCACGAAAGAGACCTTCAAACTACTCGAAGCTCTTGCCGGTCGTGTGGCACGAGAGCTCCATGCTCATTACCCGCAGGCAGACATTAGTCTCTGCCTCGAAAAACTCGCGCCTCCCTGCCCCGGCGTTCCCGAGTCTTGCGGCGTTCGAATTAATTTCCCAGCTGTGCAATCAGCGTAGCTGTGTTCGCGACAGATCTTTACTCGACTAGTCGAAGATGACCGCCGACGCGTTTTTTTGCAGGCATAGGCGGCGGGGGCATCAGTGGCTCGGTTTGAGGTTCTGGAGCCAGAGTAATCGTCTTCTTTGGTACATCGTCGGGCCAAACCATACGTCGTTGATCGTGGGCCGAAACAATTGCGTAAACCGATTGCCAAGGAAGTGTGCAGTGATAGGGCTGTCCCTGGAATGTCAGGGTCACAGTGACGCCATCATCGTCGATGCACATATCGGTAATCGGTGGCGTAAGTCCATGGCCGAGTCGCAAAACGAGCCGAGAGTCAGACTGGTAGCGTTCGGGGACATCAACTCCTGGGCAGTTTGCATCGAGTTGCAGTAAAGCCGGCCCATCGCCAAGAAACTCGTCCAAGACTTTTCTTTTCGATGGTGCTTCTAGGATGTCTTCATCTACATCGCAGAGCGACTCCACCTCTTCTGGAGCACGCCCGACCAATTCTTCGAACTCGTCACGCGGGACTAGGTCCGAATCAAACGCCTCGCGCATTAAGGCTGCAGATACATCGTCCCCGCCTTCTAAAAGTTTCTCTAAGAGTCCTTCGGCGCGAGCCGCATGCTTTAAAAGCTGTGCATGGGCTTCAAAAACCGAAGCTTCTTTGGCCCGCCAAGAACTGATTACGTCCTCAACATTAGATAGGGACTCTTCTAATCTTTGCTCCAAAAGTGCGGTAAAGATTTCTCTCATACGTCGGGGTCTTTTGCTTTCACCAGCCACGGGCTTCTTTTAGCTAGGTTTTTCCGAGAGCTCAAGGAACAGGCTACGAACATCTTCTGGCGGCTCTTTAGATACGAAGGTATCTAAATCGGTAACAGCTACAATAACCTTCCCTTTCGCACACAGGGTGCGGTCCGCTTCTTTGGTTAGGATGTAGCCGAACGTCACGGATTTCGTACCCATTTTGATGACCGACAACGAGATTTCGTATTTGTCCCCATACCTCAAGGGTGAGCAAAAGTCACATTCCGCGTGGACTGCTGGGAATCCAATTTTTCGCTTGTCCAAAAGATCGACGTAACCAGAGTCGCCAAATCGGCCCCGAAGGAGCTCCTCAAACGCACAGTGAAAGTAGTGGTAGTAGCGGGGGTAGTACACGATCCCGGCGTGGTCGACGTCATCGAACCGAACTGGAGCTACCCATGTAAACGGAGGCATGCTCGGAGCATAGTCGAAACCAAGAGCCTAGGGCGAGCTTCCTCTACGGCCGACGAATGGTCACCCAACTGATCTCTGGTTTACAGCCGAATCGGATACGAGGCGCTCCTGCCCCCCGCATTCCTATTCCACGAGAAATAATGATCGGGATGTCATGGTTTTTGTGGATTCCACCAGCAAAGCCCAAGTCGGTGTGAGTTCGTAGGGCGCCGACGAAAGGCAGCACGACTTGTCCACCATGGGTGTGCCCTGCGAAGGAGAGGTCCGCCCCACCCTCCTGAACCAAATCATCTATATCGTCGGGATGATGAGCTATCACCACTCGAAATCCATCAGTGTCGGAAAAATCTGGTGGTTTAGGACTCCCTGGAAGGCCCGGGCCCCCACCCACACCGTAAATTGCCAACCGACCACCGAGTAGATCAACGCGTCGGTTGTTAAGCCACTCAACATCTGAACCTTCCAAAAAAGCGTCTCGGAGTTCTGGCCAGTCATCAACCCACCCGTCCCAATCTCCTGGAACAGCATAGATGCCGAGGCGAGCCTTCAGACTCCGAAAAAACAGCTGTGCGCTCTCAATTCTAGCTTTCCGTTCCCTGACAGTGAGCGCGTCATTGGCAATATCACCAGTAAAAAACACCAAATCTGGCATACGCTTCTTGATTGCCTCGCGCGCCTTCTTTTCTCGGAGACAGAGACCATCAGTTTGAAGGTCAGAGACATGGAGCACCAGAAGGTCTTCCTCAGGAGCTAGCTCGCTAACAAATTCATACTCTCGCTCCGCAAGCATTGTCGGTTCAACAAACGTGGCGTAGCACGTGAGAAAACCAAACAAGAGGGTACCTAGAGTCATGGCACGCAGTGCCAAGGTTCCTGATTTTCTCCTGCGCGCTGCCAGAAAAATTGCGAAGTAGAGAAAAGGGAACACGAGCCCAAACCCGTACACAAGCCAACCAAGAACCCAAAAGAAGTACCTCGTATGCGCCAAGCTGTGTACGGCATACTTATCTACAAGCGTCGCGACGCCAACCAGCAATACATAAAAGATTGGTGGACTAATTGCGAGCCAACCGAGAGACCTGCGCCGATAAACTCCAAGCCCTAACGGAACAAACGAAAGAACAGCCAGAACCACGATACAGATGGATCGCACACCGAAGACTAACACGGCCTGGTTTACCTGGACTTCTTGCGTTAACCGATTGCAGCCAGTTACCCTGGACTTCTAAGGCGAAGAACAGTTTCCGTTATGGTTTTAGCTGCCAGCAGAACATCTGCCTCCGTCGTGCCTCGACCAAGACCAATCCGCAATGAGGCGCTGGCTGCGTCTTTACTGCGACCGATAGCACGGAGCACATGGGACGGACCCGAGGTCGAAGAAGTACACGCTGCTCCAGAGGATACGGCAATAACCGGCGCGACAGCCAAAAGCAGTGCCTCACCGAATACACCGTCAACACTGATATTTAGGTTCCCTGGCAGCCTCTTTTCAAGACTACCGTTAACGACGATCCCATCGTGTTCTGCCAGTTTCTTCCATAGCAGATCTCGAAGAGAAGTTAGCCGTTTTCCCTCTTGGTCTCGTCCTTCCTTACAAATTTCTGCGGCTTTTCCAAATCCAACTAGCAAAGGTACAGGAAGTGTCCCGGATCGCATTCCCATTTCATGACCACCACCGTAAACCAACGGCGTAAGCTTGATCCTTGGACGACGTCGCACCCAAAGAGCACCCACGCCTTTCGGGCCGTAAATTTTGTGTCCAGACAACGAAAGCAGGTCTGCCTTCCACTCGTCGACATCAATAGGTAGTTTGCCTGCGGTCTGGGCGACATCGCTGTGGAAAAGACAAGACGCATTTTTCCTTTTAATCGCATGCCCTATCTCAGCGACTGGTTGGATCGTGCCAATTTCATTGTTGCCATGCATTACGCTGACAAGAACGGTCTTTTCTTCCATGGAATTTACAACTTGGTCCGCGGTCACAAAACCATCGGAATCGGGTGTAAGCGTCGTGACACGCGCCCCCTTCTCTTCCAGAAACTTACAAGGGTCGAGCACTGCCTTGTGCTCACTAGCTACCGTGACAATGTGAGCTCCCTCCACGCGATACCCAACGGAACCCAGGATAGCCAGGTTATTCGCCTCTGTTGCGCCAGATGTAAAAACGATCTCGTTGGTTCGACCGGTAACTAGTCCCGCTACCTGTTCTCGAGCAAATTCTGTTGCCGCGTCGGCCGTCCACCCGAATGCATGTCCCTTACTAGCTGCATTGCCAAATCGTTCCGTAAAGTACGGCATCATTGCAGCAAGCACTCTATCGTCAACGGGTGTCGTTGATTGATAGTCGAGGTATACCGGGAGATTGGAAGGCACGTTCCAGTCCCCGTTACCCTTGGGCCACCTTGCCAGCGCGTTTCATTCGTTGCCTACCTACAACGTTCTCATCTGCTTGCGACCGAAGCTTGGAAACATCTACATCAAAGGCACGCTGCTGTCTTGCGAGTGTAGAAAACAGTGGCGGGGCCACATCGGGGCTATGGCCGTTATGATCGCAGGTACCACATTCGATCGGAGTGTACTCATCAGAACAAGCATGGCAGGTTTCTAAATAGGCCAACGCCTCAATCAAATCGGTCTCAATATTGGATAGCTGCTGAATCTGATCGCGAACCGAGGACAATTTGGCGGCAAACTTTTCCCGCACTTCATCAGTTGCTGTTTTTCCTGTGTCTGCAGACTCAAACTCTTGGACAAAATGTTGAATTTCTCCCAGGGAAAATCCAATTGCTTGTAATTTAGCAATCCACTCAATTCGGACAATTGAATCTTCGGCGTATTCTCGAAAGCCACCGGACGTACGCGAAATAGGTCGCAAGAGTCCCAATTCCTCATACAAGTGGAGAGCCCGAACGGTCTTGCCCGAAATTTTGGACAGTTCGCCGACACGCAATCGGTTTTTTTCACCGTCGCTCACAAAAGCCCCATCGACAATTTTGCCTCGTCGCTCATCAACTCCATGGTCCAAGGCGGGTCCCATACCAGGTCAACGTGAGCTTCCAACACACTCGCCACGCTCGCGGCTTTTTCTGCGACCTCCCGAACTAGAGCCCCAGCTACTGGGCACGCCGGTGCAGTTAAAGTCATATCAATCTGCACGGAACCATCCGACTCCACATTTATGCCGTATATGAGACCAAGCTCGTAAATATTGACGGGAATTTCCGGATCGTAGACCGTTTTCAATGCCTCAGCGATGGCGTCGGCCACGGGCTCCGCTTTGACAACTTCTCCCGGGGCCGGTGGTTCTTTGCCCGCACACGTGAATTCCATGGGCTCTGGCGGCAACACTTCTCCACCGAACATGGAGAGTGGTCCACCAACGTGAGCAGGACTAGAATGGGCCGAGGTTGGATGAATCGGCAAACGAGGCCCCTCAACCGAGCTCATAGTCTCCCCCTCCCTGGCCACAGGCCCAGACTCCTCGGCTTCATCAGAATTCGTGCTATCTCGATCAGCTACCGCCATACCAACCTCCTACGAGAACAACTCTCTAGCTTTTGTAAGCCCTTTGGTGAGCCTGTCGACGTCGTCATAGTTATTGTAAATCCCTAGTGAAGCTCGAGCCGTAGCCGCGACATTGAGACGCTTCATCAACGGTTCCGCGCAGTGGTGCCCCGAACGAACAGCAATCCCTTGCTCATTCAAAACTGTTGCCACATCGTGAGCATGGGCTCCTTCCATGACAAACGAAAGCACTCCGATTTTGTTTGGAGCGGTTCCAACCACCCTAAGCCCCTCGATCTGCCCCAGCTGTTCTTGAGCGTAGGAGAGAACCGCGTTTTCATGGTCAGCGATGGAGTCGAATCCGGCTTCTTCCAGGAACAAGAGCGCGGCGGCCAACCCAACAGCGCCAGCGATGTGCGGGGTCCCAGCTTCAAACTTACTAGGGAGCTCATTATAGCTCGTACCTTCAAACGAAACTGAGCGAATCATATCGCCGCCGCCTTGATAGGGAGGCATCTTTTCCAAAAGGGACTCTTTCCCCCAGAGAACTCCTATACCCGAGGGTCCGTAACACTTGTGCCCAGAAAAAACGTAAAAGTCGCAACCTAGAGCCGCGACGTCCACCGCTAGATGAGGGGCGGCCTGGGCCCCATCAACCAAACAAATCGCACCTGCGTCATGAGCAATTTTCGCAATGGCTTTTACGGGCAACACCGTACCGAGCGCATTTGATGCGTGAGCGCACGCAATGATCCGAGTACGTTCACCAACCACTGCGCGAACGGCTTCTTCAGAAATCACACCATCATCGTCCACGTCGGCAACCCGAAGCACAGCGCCAGTCTGCTCACATAGAATTTGCCAAGGAACGATGTTGGAGTGGTGCTCAAGAGCGGTGACGACAATCTCATCCCCTGCCCGAAGCGTGCTTCGGCCATACGTCTGAGCGACTAGGTTAACACCCTCGGTAGCGCCGCGGACAAACACGATTTCTTTGGTGCTCGCTGCCCCCAGGAACGAGGCTGCGGTGTCGCGTGCGTGTTCGAAAGCTTGCGTCGAACGTTGCGCCAATTCATGCACGGCACGGTGAATATTCGAATAGTCTTGCCCATAAAAAGACTCCAACCTTTCGATAACGACCTGGGGTTTAAGTGCGGATGCTGCGCTGTCCAAGTATGTTAACGGCTGGCCTTTTACCTTTTGCGTGAGCGCAGGAAAGCAGGAGCGCCACTGCTGCCAAGACTCATCGGATTTCAAAGCCACCGAGCTCATACCCCCTCGCCCTGAGGCAGCGATTCCGTGACCACATTAGCAATACTGGCCCCGTGAGGAAGCCTGGCCAATACTCTATTGGCAGCGTCCATCTGCGCTGAATCCACGGAGATTTTCTCCAGAATCTCGCGGAGAAATGAATAGGTTAAAATCGCGTTCGCTTCTTCAGCGCCAATACCCCGACTCTGAAGGTAGAATCGTTGATTCGGTTCAAGGGCCCCCACAGTTGCTCCGTGAGAGCAAGCGACATCATCAGCTTCGATCTCTAAATGCGGCTTTGTATTGATTGTAGCCTGGTCGGACAGAAGCAGATTTCGATTTTCCTGATGCGCTTCACTCTTCTGCGCGTTCGGTCGAACAAACGCCATACCGTCAAACACCGCTTGGCCGCTGCCATCTAACACGCCACGGTAGCGCTGACGACTCGTGCAGTGTGGAGCTTTGTGTTCAACCCAGAGTTGCTGAGCCACGTGCTCACCTGTGTTGGACATGTAAACGCCGTCGAGTTCACACTCAGCCCCCGGTCCCGCCAAAGAGACTCGAAGTTCTGTTCGCGCCAACTCACCCCCGAGAGATACGCTTCTGGAACCGTAGAAGCTGTCCCGAGCTTGATGAACGGCTACCGTGGACACTGATTTCACCTGGTCATCCGCGTCAAGTAAGCGCACGTGTTCAAACCGCGCTCCTTCTTCCAGCCAAATTTCTACTACCGAATTTGCCAACACACCCTTTGCACGTTCATCCCAGGAAAACGACTCAACTAGGGTAAACTCCGCATGTTTTCCAACCCGAACAGCAATCCGAGGATATGCGATCCCAGACTCACTCGCTGAAAAGCTATGAGCAAGATGCAAAGCGCATCGAGAACCCGCGTTAGCTTCCAAGGCAGTGGCACCATTAAACATAGCAGTGTTAAGAGCGGAAAAATGTTCTAGCGGTGCTAGGTCGCCGATTCGTCCAGACAGGGTGTGCTCAACGTCCGTGACCAACGCCAGAGATAATCCCTCAGGCATCGCGTCTACTTCCGCCCCAAGGGTCGAACCGTTCAATAGAATGCGCCGCGGAATCCCAAACGACGGCAGGTTTTTACTACCTTCTCCTTTGACATTAGGAACACGCGCCGAAGCTTGGAGTTTCTCGATCGGAGAGAACTGCCAGCCTTCGGTTTTCTTGCCAGGTACACCGGTTTTCTTGAAGGCATTCTTGCCCCGCTCTTGGAGATTTTGACACCAAGGAAGAGCGGAGACCTTTGCCGTATCCCCTAACCAAGCCGCGGTAGATTCGGAATTCGCCATACTATCTCGCGACAGCCCTTTTCTGCTCGGCCTGAATATCTGCATAACCGGATTTCTCCAGCTCAAGAGCGAGGCTCTTATCGCCTGACTTCACGATTTTCCCATCCATCAAGACGTGAATGTGGTCGGGCACGATGTATTCAAGAAGTCTTTGATAGTGGGTGATTACAAGCATCGACCGCTTTGGACCACGCAGTGCGTTCACGCCTTCCGAGACCGTACGCAAGGCGTCGATGTCGAGACCAGAGTCAGTCTCGTCCAAGAGCGCAAGCCGAGGCTCCAAGAGAGCCATTTGAAAGATTTCGTTTCGCTTCTTTTCTCCTCCAGAGAACCCGCTATTGACGAAACGTTTCAGCAGTTCTGGCCGTAGTTTGACCATCTTCGCTTTCTCGCGGGCCAGCTTCATGAAGCTGCCCGCATCCATTTCTTCCTCACCGCGAGCGACTCTGATCGCATTCAATGCGGCTTTGAGAAAATACAGATTGCTCACCCCCGGGATTTCTACGGGGTATTGAAAAGCCAAAAAGACCCCAGCGCGAGCCCTGTCCTCTGGAGACATCTCGGCCAAACTCTTGCCATCGAAACGAATTTCGCCCTTGGTTACCTCGTAACCATCTTTGCCCGAGAGCACGTATGCAAGAGTGCTCTTTCCTGAACCGTTCGGCCCCATAATCGCGTGCACCTCTCCTTCACCAATCGACAGATTGATGCCGCGAAGGATGGGGGTGTCGCCAACGGAGGCGTGTAAATCTACAATTTCAAGCATAGGTACCTATTCGCGGCGGGGGCTACTACCCAACCGCTCCTTCCAGACTAACTTCCAGTAGCTTTTGCGCTTCCACGGCAAATTCCATGGGCAGCTCTTTCAATACTTTTTTGCAGAACCCGTTCACAATTAAATTAACGGCATCTTCTTCCGACAGCCCTCGCTGCCGACAATAGAACAGCTGATCTTCGCCGATTTTGGTCGTAGTCGCCTCGTGCTCGAGCTGGGTGCTGCTGTTTTTTACTTCGACATACGGAACCGTATGGGCACCACAAGTATCACCGATAAGAAGCGAATCGCATTGAGTGTAATTTCTCGAGCCAGTCGCTTTGGGTGAAACTCGTACTTGCCCACGATAAGTCTGCTGACCGTGTCCAGCACTCACGCCTTTAGAGATAATCGTCGACTTGGTGTTTTTCCCAAGGTGGATCATCTTCGTGCCCGTGTCAGCCTGTTGGTAATTATTGCTAAGAGCGACTGAGTAGAACTCTCCGACAGATTCATCGCCTTTCAAGATGCAGCTTGGGTATTTCCACGTAACAGCCGATCCGGTTTCTACTTGTGTCCAAGAAATCTTGCTGCGCTTTCCAGCACAGATTCCGCGTTTAGTCACAAAGTTGCAAATGCCACCCTTGCCGTTCTCATCACCTGGGTACCAGTTCTGCACGGTGGAATACTTAATCTCGGCATTTTCGTGAGCGACAAGTTCCACCACTGCAGCGTGGAGCTGATTTTCGTCGCGCATTGGGGCCGTACACCCTTCGAGGTAACTCACGTACGACCCTTCGTCGGCGATGATCAATGTCCGTTCAAACTGCCCGGTTTTAGCCGCGTTGATTCGAAAATAAGTAGACAGTTCCATTGGGCATCGGACGCCCTTTGGCACATATACAAATGTTCCGTCTGTATAGACTGCTGAGTTTAGCGTCGCGAAGAAGTTATCGGTCTGAGGTACGACGGTTCCAAGATATTTTTTGACTAACTCTGGATGGTCAATGACCGCCTCGGAAATAGAACAAAAAATCACGCCATGAGAGGCCAGTTCTTTTTTAAATGTTGTCGCAACCGATACGCTGTCGAAAACAAGATCAACCGCAACCCCAGCGAGCGCGGCTCTCTCGTGAACAGGTATGCCGAGTTTTTCGTAAGTTTTCAGGAGTTCAGGGTCGACTTCATCTAGGCTCTTCGGGCCTTCTTTGGGAGCAGAAAAATAACAAATGTCCTGATAGTCGATGTCCGGGTAATTCACCTTGGCCCAACGTGGTTCTTTTTGCTTGAGCCAAAGCCTGTACGCTTTTAAACGCCAGTCGAGCATCCATTGCGGCTCATTCTTCTTCGCCGAGATAAAGGCAATGGTGCTTTCGTCAAGACCGGGTGGCGCCTCCTCGGCCTCGATGTCGGTAACAAACCCCGCTTCGTAGCGTTTAGAAAGCGCGTCTTCTATTTGTTCTTCTGCCATGAGTTCTTTCGAGTTCGCTAAAACTGAACCGATTCACCGCACCCACAAGTACCTTTGGCGTTCGGATTGTTGAATTGGAAGCCGTGGCCCATCATTCCGGTTTGGTAGTCGAGAACCATTCCTTTTAGATAAGCAAAACTTTTTTCGTCTACGTAAATCACAGCACCGAAGGCTTCGAAGACGTGGTCCGTGTCTTTGGGCTCTCCCTCGGCCCAATCGAAGTGGTAAGAGAAACCACCGCAACCACCCCCACGTAGTCCTACGCGAATCGCGGCCTCAGGCGTGCCGCGCTTGGCCCTTTGCCGTTCAATTGCTTTCGCCGCTGCCTCAGTGATGGTTATGGTTTCGGAATCGACGCCGTCGCCGTTGTTTTTGGCAGGTCCCGAGCTGGCGCGAAGCGTCTCATCCTTCTCGGTATGTAGTAGCTTGGCCATATTAAACTATTTGATTCTGGGCACTTGCAAACCTCACGTATACGTAAGGGTTATGGTCCACAACCCACTTATGCTCGAGTTGCGAAGCCTTGTCAACCCTCCTTAGTAAACTCAAGAAGTCTCGAATCTTCTCACCCGGTCTGATAAGACTCCGACCGGAGGATAGTAATGAAACCAGCTGTTTTTTTAGCAGCTTGGGCGCTGTGTGTTTGTGCGCCTAAGCAAGCAGAAGCGAAAGACTTATTAGATATAGCCATTGAGATCCGTAACACCCTAGACGACCGGCTCCGGTCTTGTGGACTCGTGGATGTGGATGCGTACGGTATAAATGTACCTAAGCCTCAAACCAACGCTCATCGATCCTGGGCGGTAAAAGCCTCCTTCGGCTTTCAAGTCATTGCCCATTCGTTCCGGGAGACCCTGCTCGCAGGTCAGAAATGGGAAACCAAACTTCCCAATGGCCAGAACCTCGGCTGGATCACCCTTGAAGATGACAGCCGCATCGAGGTTGGCAACAAATACCACGGAAAATTCGCAACCATGAATACATTCTACACCCCAGCGGGCGAGCACTTTAACTATTGGTGTAAAAGCCAGCAGGTCACCCCGGCTCAGTGGGAACAATGCGTTCTTGGCTACCTCGTGGAAGAGGTCGCCAACGACCTTTGCCCTCAATAACTGGTTACCCCGCTATAGCCACAGCTTCAGTGGAGCGAATGATCGTGACCTTGATCTGACCTGGGAAGGCGAGGTCATTAGAGACTCTTCGAGCAATTGAACGTGACAAATCAATGGCCGCAAGATCGTCCATTCGCTCCTCGTTCACATAGACACGAAGTTCTCTGCCGCCATGGACGGCATAACAATTCTCAACCCCAGGATACGATTTACCTATGTCTTCTAGGTCTTTCAGCCTAGTGCTATGCCCGTCGGCGTACTCGCGTCGGGCCCCTGGTCTTGCGCCGCTCATGGCATCTGCACCTGCTACTAAGTATGCATAGACGGAATTTGCGGGTTCCTCGGCATGATGAGCCCCGATAGCGTTGGCGACGACCTCATCTTCGCCTAATCGACGAGCTATATCTGCACCAATGACAGCGTGAGATCCTTCGATCTTGTGGGTTAACGCCTTACCGATGTCGTGCATCAAAGTAGCTCTTCTTGCGACAGCCACATCCAAATCGAGCTCTTGAGCCATCATGCCGGCCAAGAAGGACGCCTCGACGGCATGTAGCCATTGGTTTTGGGTAAAGCTAGTACGAAAATTAAGGCAGCCAACCAGTTTCACAATGTCTAGATGGGGTCGGGGGATTTCCAAAACCGAGAATGCCTTCTTTCCCAACCCTAAGATCTCCCTGTCGAGCTGAGCGCGAATATCCTGCGCCCATTTTCCAGGATCGGCCTTGGCTTTTCTCCGTGCATCGGACTTCTTTGCCAAACGTGAAAATGCTCGGCGCGCAACTTCGCGTCCAACACCGTCCTGCCCTTCCAAACGAAGCGAACTACCGTCTTCCTGAACAGCGAAAGAGATATTGGAAACCGAAGACAACTCTTGGAGGCACCGATTTTCGTTGGCGAAAAGGACATCGGCCACTCGATCGGGCAGCGTGACTTTTGAAATCATCCGCTCGGTCATAAAGTGATTGCGATATCTCGAAACGCTAATAGCCATTAGCCGCTGTGCTTTGGCTAACCACTCATTTTCCAAAAAAACCTTATCGGCATTTCGCACTTGCTCGGACGCATCAGACTTTGCCCCTTCTACCAACTGTTTTCGCAGCCGGCTTATGACTTCGGATCGACTCTCGTTCGTGCGTTTGCAAAGAGCTTCGATCGTCTTGTCTCGCAAAGACAACGCATGCGCACTTTGACGTTTGGCGTCTCTCTTCCTTTCCTTGGCAGCTCTTTTTCTCAGCCGCAACTCATCCCGACGCCCATTTGCGGCCAGCTGACGTTTCTGAACAGACAATACTAGGCGCTCAACATTTTCTTGTCGTGAAAACAGCTTCTCCTGTTGCGCAAGACTCTTGCTGTCAGCAGCAACCTTTTTCGCAATACTCGCCGCCCGCGCCTCCGTCTCCAGTTTTTTTTGCTGTATCGAAGCTTCGTAACGGGCTTGAACAACCTCTAGCCCCCATCTCGCCTTCTCTTTCCGCCGTGCTTCTTGGATGCGCTTCCGCTGTCCCAGCCAATAACCAAGGACTCCGACGACTACGCTTAAACAAAACGCGCCGATAGTCCAAGAAAGCATCGAGGAAATCCTATCACCCCGAGAGGGACGCCCCGCGACAAAACTCGCCGTAGTCGACGAAGTCAATACTCGATTGCAAAACACCATCGCCGCAAGTAGAGCAATTGGGGTCTGCCTTTAACTTAATCTCTCGAAATTTAGTCTCGAGAGCATCGTAAATCAGCAAACGTCCGGTCATATCTCTCCCCTTTTTGAGCAGCAATTTTACAACTTCTGTCGCTTGCAGTGTTCCCATGATTCCAGGAAGTACGCCCACAACACCGGCCTCTGAACAGGACGGTGACTCTTCGCTTGGGGGTGGTTCTGGATACAAACACCGATAACAAGGGCCTCCGTTGGCTGCGAACACCGTGAGCTGGCCCTCAAAGCGAAAAACCGAAGCGTGCACCAAAGGCTTCGACGTTCTTAGCGCAGCGTCGTTAAGCAAATAGCGTGTTTGGAAATTATCTGCTCCATCAACAATCACGTCGTAATCCGCAATCACTTCAAGAACATTCTTGGAATCGAGCCTCAACCGATGTTGGTTGACCTGCACATCAGGGTTCAACTGCGCGATGGTGAGAGCGGCACTTTCGACCTTGGGCATCCCTATCCGAGAAGTTCCATGCACAACTTGTCGCTGCAAATTTGAGATATCAACCACATCGTCATCGACGATCCCAAGGGTCCCAACACCCGCGGCGGCAAGATACATAGCTGCAGGCGAGCCAAGTCCACCGGCACCAACGAGCAAAACACGTCTTCGGAGAAGCTCTAGCTGACCCTTTTCACCAACCTCCTGAAGTGTCGTGTGCCGTGAATAACGAACTGCTTGCTCGGCCCCCAGCACCTCGGGCATTGAAAAATTGAACCCTGCTTGTTTCCAGGCCGTAAAGCCGCCCATCAAGGACCGCACATTTTGGTACCCAAGCTCAGCCAACGAACGCGCGGCAAAGGCGGACCGCGTTCCGCCGGCACAATAAACAAGGATATTCGCTTCCTTGTTGGGTATGTGCTTCTCAATCCTAGCTTCTATGAAACCTCTAGGAAGGCAGATCGCGCCCTCTATGCTCCCCTGCGAGAACTCCCCGGGCTCCCTCACGTCAATCAGGTGATCGAGGCCTTCCGATTCCAATTCTGCCTTGACGGAGCTGACCTCCACTTCCGATACAGAAGCGCGAATAGACTGCAAAAGTGACTGAAAATTGGCCATAGACCCCAATGCGACAATGTATATCCTTGCGAAAAGGTTGAAGATAGGTCAAGAGTAAAGGGAGATGGCAGACCTCATCACACTTAATAAGAAGAACGCCTCCACCGATTCGGACACCTCGACCGAGCCCCCACTCGTGCGGCTCAGCACGTTGGCCGCTCAAAAGGTTGATGAAATTCGGACAGAAGAAGGTGATGAGATAGAAGAATCAATGTCCCTCAGGTTGAGGGTCGTAGGCGGTGGATGCTCAGGCTTCTCCTACGACTTGTATTTCGACAACGAAAGCTCTCTGGACAGAATTTTTCACCACCACGGCATTCAAATGCTCATCGATGAAATGAGCTTGATGTACCTGTACGGCACCGAGGTCGACTACGTCGAAGGCTTAGCTGGTGCAGGATTTAAGTTTAACAACCCGAATGTACGCACCACTTGCGGTTGCGGTTCTTCCTTCGCAGTATAATTGGTGCTCGCTCCCGGTAATACCGCGGAGCTCCTTCGCAGGGAGCTTGGGTCTAAGCCTGTAATTGCAACCGACGATGACCGGCTGGACACATACAGTCGCGACGAAAGCATTTGTGGCGCTTTTATGCCCGAGTGCGCAGTGGTTTGCGAAACGGCCGAACAAGTGTCGACGGTTCTCTCGCTGGCCGACGAACACGGATTTATTGTAACGCCTCGCGGAGCCGGCAGCGGAAAGACCGGTGGCGCACTACCTGTGCGCGGCGGTGTCGTTCTTTCAACAGAGCGCATGCAAAAGATCGTAGACATAGACGACCGAGATCTAGTGGCGGTCGTCGAGCCTGGACTAATCACTGGCGACTTACAGTCGGCTGTAGAAACACAAGGGCTGTTCTACCCGCCCGATCCTGCGTCGCTGTCATATTGTTCGATCGGCGGCAATGTCGCGTGCAATGCAGGTGGTCCCCGGGCCTTCAAGTACGGAGTTACCAAGGAATACGTTCTTGGGATGAACGTTGCCTTGATGGGCGGAGAACAATTATCCATAGGACGAAGAACATCCAAAGGCGTGACCGGCTACGACTTGACCGCGTGTTTTGTCGGAAGCGAAGGAACGTTTGGTGTCATTACCGAACTTGTCATGAAACTGCTGCCAGCTCCGGCGGAAGTTCAAACCATCCTTGCGGTTTTTCCGAGCATGGAAGCAGCCGGGAACGCGATTGACAGCCTTATCAGAGCAGGGTTTCGTCCACGAACATTAGAAATCGCAGACCGCACTTCTATCGACCACATCCGTGGAAAAGCTCGCTATACCTTCCCGAAAGATGCGGGCGCTATTGCGCTGATCGAAATCGATGGGGAAGCCGAGAGTTTGGATAATACACTACTTCGTGTCGGCCAGTTCTGCGATGAAGCCGGCGCCGTCGATGTTATCGCCGCGCAGACTCCGAAAGAGGGACGCGAATTATGGGAGGCCCGGCGGCTTATTTCCTCTTCTTTGCGGGAAGCACACAAGAAACGAATTTCTGAAGACATTTGTGTCCCCCGCGGAGCCGTGCCCGAAATGCTCAAACGGATCGACAAAATTGGCAACGAGTCCAACTTCCAAATGGCCACATTCGGTCATGCTGGCGATGGAAACTTACACGTGAGTTTCCTCGTTGACGACGACGACCCCGAACACCCCAGCGTCACTAAACGACTCGACATCGCAATCGAGCGCCTTTTCCGAGAAACAATCGAATTGAACGGTACCCTTAGTGGTGAGCACGGCATTGGCTTGAGCAAGCAGCAATACATGCCGCTCGAGCAATCCGAATCTGTGCTCGAGTGGCAGCGACGGCTAAAGCGCTTTTGGGATCCGAAGGAACTCTTAAATCCGGGGAAGATTTTCCCTGCCGTGCCTAAAGCCTGCCACGAATAGCTTTTATGATTTCGGCTTGCGCCTACATTCCGCCGCGGGCGCTTTTATCACTACGGCTGCGCCTACGTTGAGCCGCAGGCGTTTATCTAATCTCGGCTTGCGCCTTCGTTCCGCCGCGGGCGCGGACCGCCTTTCGGCCCGCGCCACCCCAGTTATCTGTCCTATAGGTCGCCAGCCGCAACGCCGATGGTGACGGGGAAGTCGACCTGGACGTCGGTGTCTCCGGCCAGGGCGCCGAAGCCACTGTCGAGTACGGTTTGAGCCAGGCTATCAACCTTCACTGCTACGCCATTTACTGGTGGCAAGTGGCGAAGGGTAACCGTGAGCGTTCCAGTCCCCCCAGATGGAGAGGTATCAAAGGTATTCTCGAGCCCGATAGGCAGTCCGTTTGCATCTGCATCAAGATAGGCTTGTCCGACCACAGACTCTGCTGGATCACTTGCTGGACTATTTACGATGTCTCCCGTGAAGAAAACCTGGTGCTCATCAGATTCATCTTCGATTTCCTCGGTGATGTCTTCGGCCGGGGTTTCAAGGCGGTTTTCGAACCCTACAGAGAGTGTGTATTCCACGCCGCCAGGAAGCTCAATGGCGTCTACCACTGGAGCGTCGCCACCGTCTCCATCGGCATCATTGAACTCAGCAACCACGGTCTCTCCGCCGCCATTCGGCGTAAACGTTAGGACGACGGTCGTGATGACCTCTTCTTCGTTACCTCCTCCACCATCCACAGGATCGTCCCCACCACAAGCGGGTGAAAGCAGTGCGAGAAGAGCGAGACTCTTGAGTATATTATTGTTCATTAGTTGTTTCATTTTTCTCATTCCTATTTAGTTGTTGAAATCGACGCGCAAACGCAACGTCAACTCCCATCCGGGTTCGTCAGCAAAATAGCGAAGCAAACTTGTGTAGTCTCGGTACCGTGTGTTCAAGAGGTTCTTCCCTGTTATGGACAGTCTGGTCGGTTGCCCTGCCAAGACAGTGTTCGTAGAAACCTCGGCCCCTAAGAGAGCGTATCTAGACGGCGGTGGAATCAGGTCGGCGTTTGGATCCACACGGTCCTGCTCTGCTACCAACGTGGTACGGATCGAAAGTCGGGTACCGGAGAAGCCAAAACTGTCTGGAGGAAGAAACGCTACTTCGGCCCGCAATCGATCTGGCGGCACAAAAACCAAGAAGGAATCGTTTTCCACATCCTTGGCGCGCACCACCGCCAATTGTCCACCGAGCTCCCACCTCGGGTTCGGTTGATAGCGCAAACCCGCTTCCACTCCATAGAACACTGCATCTACGGGGTTCGTCGCAAACCGCGGGACGGATCCACGTACGAGTACGTCCACCACGGGCTCCCCGGCCCCATCAATCACCGGTGCAAAATAGATATAGTCTTTGATGTAGTTTCCGTAGACAGAAGCCTCAGCGGACAGTTTTCCCCCACGGTATTCCCCGGTCAAGGAGCTTCCAAAGGTGGTCTCAACGCCTAGGTCCGGCTTCCCTAGCCCAAGGACCGGAAAGGTGGGAGAGGTCCCATTTAGATACTGCTCGTCGGGGTTGGGAAAACGCGACGCGCTCGAAAGAGAGAACTTGGTCGTGAGCTCATCTGACAACACCCATAGCCCACCAAGGCTGGCCGAAAACGCGTGAAGCGAGGTCTCGCAGTTCGTTCGATCCGTGCTGCCTTCGCCCTGGGAATCACAGACGCCCGTTTCTATTTGGCCGCTACGAACCAACCGTGTGAAGTCACGATTGATGAACGACGCAGTCCTTGCAAGTCTATCGTATCGAAGTCCCAATTCCAGCTCCGTACTTTTACCGAGGAGCCGTTCGATCAAATAGAAACCAAAAGAAGCAGCATCGTGGTCAGGAACCAGAGAGAGCCCCCCCCGAATGTTTTCTTGGAGAGACACAGAAGCCCCCACACTGCTGTGGAGATGGTACGTAGAACCAATATCGATGGGCGTGGCCTCAAATTCCAATTCGACGTTATGTGTTCGCAGCTGAAAATCGAATTGTGGATCGTCGGTGTCGGTACGAACCGTATCGAACTCCTTGCGCCGATTTTCTTGAAAACCATACGCTGCTTTTAGAGCACCAATATCGTTAAAAACGTAGCGAGCGTTCGCCAGCAAGGAATCATGCCGAACCCGTTGGAAAGGTCGTGCAATAGCAAAACTAGACTGGAAGTTCTCTGAACCAATAGGCCGATCGCCTTGTTGATTCACCAAATCCTCAAAAGAATCATTGCGCACACATAGGCAGTTGCCAAGCTCAGCCTGATACCTTCTCCATGTGAGTCGCGAGGTAAACGCGTTGGTGCGATAACCCAATGAGGCGCCAACAGACCACTCTTCCACGCCGGTATTGTCGAGAGCGTAGTCTGGAGTGACTCTGGCCTTTTGCTTCCTTCCACTAGCCTCAAGAAGCGCTGCAAAGCCGTAAAGTTTTTCACTCGCGTAACCAACCCGAGCCCCCGCGCCGCCGCCCAGGCCATTCGACGTTCCGGTAAGCTGAGCACTTCCATTGAATCCCGGCTCTCTGGGCAAACGATTCGACTCCACCTCAACGACCCCTCCAACCGCGTCAGGACCATGACGGACCGCCGATGCGCCTCGTATGACACGAATTTTTCCTGCGATAAATGGATCGATTTCCGGGCTATGATCTCGACCCCATTTTTGCGACTCGTGACGTACGCCGTCGATGAGGGTAACCAAGCGGCGTCCAAACTGTCCCCGTAAAATCGGTTTCGGGGTTCCATTGGAAGAACGGAGTAGAGCTACACCTGGTACGTTTTCAAGTGCCTCAGCAAAGGATTTCCCCTGTGTCCTTGCCAACTCCTCTTTGGTCAATACGGTTGACGCCACCATGGCTATTGGTTTGTTGGCCTCACCAAGAATAATAATGGTTTCGCCCGGCGAAAGCCGGACGGTCACCCGTGCGAAGGAGTCCACGTGAACCAGCTGGTCGTGGGGATCGTGATCTTCGTGGTCGAACACCAGCAAAACATCCCCAGTACAAACCCCAGCAATTCGAAACTGCCCAGCTTGATCCGTCACTGTCGAAACAGCCTGACTTGTGTGCACACCAACACCGGCTAGCGGTCGGTCATTTTTCGCAGACACAACCCGCCCCACCACGACAGCGTCACAATCACTCGCTCGAACCTCTTGATTGCAAAGAACGCAGGCAGCTGCCAATGCTCCCAATACAAAGGAGCAACGACCGATAGTATTTAGATGATATGCGAGAAAAACCAATGTAAACGAAACACCAAGCGATACGAGCCCCGCGCTTTCAATGGACGAAAACGCGAAGAAACCCAGCTAAAACTCTGCCAAGAAAAGAAGGAAGGTTACTTGGTGCCAGGAGGAGACGTCTTTGGGGCGTCGCGCAAAGGCTCGATGTCTAGCTCTTGGCCTTTGGGAAAAAGCACAGCTTCGCGCTGGGGAAGCGTCAACGACGAGACTGCTTGGTCTACCTCTGTGGAATCTGGCTGTCCAAATAGGAGACCGCAGTGATCATGATTCCCGCCCTCACCTTCCAAAGCAGAAGGAGTCTTTTGTGCCTCCCCTTCTGTTTCTGCAGACGGCCCTTCTGGGCCGGCATGAATTTCATTGCCATGCTCGCAGGTGGCGTGGACAACGGTTGCCCTGTGGATAACATCGATCCCAGACGTCAGGCCGACTAGCAGCGCAAGCGCCGTAACCCAAACCCGAACTATGCCGCTACTGCGTTCCACAAGCCGCCGGTATAGCAGTCCACATATCAGTCGCAAACCCTATTCCCCCATGCATCTACCGACTTAAAGCAGAAGACATGAAGAGCCTATTTAAGTTCATAAAATTGTGTGAGTTTCCAGCTCCCACTCTTTTTGGAAAAAAGGGCTGTCCAGCCGTGAGCCAAGGCCCCTTTAGAACAACGGATGGTATTGGGGGTGAGGCGATCGCAAGGGCTTGCGAGTAGCTCTTCAAGGTTCGCCAACCAGGCTGGGTCCGCTTGCCAAATCGCCAGAGCCATCTCTTTGTCCCCTGGACCATCTTCTTTGGACCAGGTCCCCGTCTCCCCCAGGTAATCCGCAACCTCCGCATAACGCCGCTTTCCAGCCGCTGTTTTTAATCTGGAAACGACTTGCGCCGCCCCAAGCGGTAACGACGAGTTAGCGTTCTTGGCCGGTTTTGGGGATGGAGCAGCGGCGGCAATACTCTTCGTCTGCATCTTGACCGCGTGTTTTGATAATTTTTGGTGAATTTCAACTTTGAGAGTTTCCGTTCGTCCTCCCAACCATGGAGGAATCTCAGCACCACGCAAGGGAGCCGGCACCTCTCCCGCAGTCCAGGACGAAGCTTGTCCGTCAATCTTCACCTTGTAGGGACGCGGCCCCAATATCGCGACATTGAACCGCACAAAGTAGCGCTTTTGCCTCGTTTGCACCGACGGTGTATTGCGAAGAGGGTTTTGAGGAGTCTGCCCGACGGTCTGGGTAATTTTGATCGGGTGCCAAGCAGTTTTGATGATTCCTTTTCCCGGATCTTCTTCGAGCTGTGGGTAGAAATCCTGAATGACACCAAGTGCCGTGCTGTAGACAAGAGAAAATTCTGCGTTGTAAGACGAGTTATTGGCTTCTCTTACGGTAGCGGCATTGGCTCCGCACCCCAGCAGGAAAGCTCCTAGCAAGGCGAGAGAGCTCGTAGATACCAGTTGCTTCATTTGCATATGGTGCCCCTCCCTCTGCGTCATTACAAGAAGCGGTAAATGGTGTAGCGTCTATCACTGTAAATGGGAAATAAACCCACTATTGCGGTCGCTGCTATCGTTTTCGACGATGAAGAACGAGTTCTCCTGGTTCAGCGCAGAAACGAACCAGGCAAGGGGCTTTGGACCGTTCCGGGCGGAAAAGTCGAACTAGGGGAAACCCTGGCGAGCGCATGCCTTCGCGAACTTCGGGAGGAGACCGGTATAGAGGGCTCGGTAGGCTCCTTGGTTGAGGTAGTAGAGCGCATAAATAGGGATGCCCAAGGGCAGTTCGCGTACCACTACGTGATTCATGACTTTCTCGTTTTACCGAACCATACCAATGCGGTTTCGGGTAGCGACGCGTCAGCGGTGGAATTTGTGAGGCTCAGTGACCTAAAAAACAGACAGGTCACCGAAGGACTTGAGTCCGTCCTCCGGTCTGCGCATCGCATGCGATTCGAAAAGTAGCTGACGGACTGGTTTCAGTCTAGCTCGTCATTCACGGCCTGGGCGTCTGCTTCTGTGAGCGTCTTGTCACCGTTGACATCCAAGAATGGCGGCGTTTCCTCGGTCGGAAGAAACGGTCCCGGGCCACGGTCATCAAGTCGGTTGATGACGAGCAAAACGTCGACAGGGCTAACTTCACCATCTCCGTTTACGTCGAATGGGTTTTCCGGGTTCTGGTGTGGTGAAACACCATTTTGGCGTCTATCGAGTTCGGTTAGAGCGATGTCTCGATCCTGCTCATCAAAGATGCCATTGCCGTCTACATCCAAATAGGGAGGAGTAAGCGCTTCAGGCTCGATAGGACCTGCCCCTTCGTCACGGAGCCGATCAATGATGAGAAGCAGGTCTTCCGGACTGAGAAGACCGTCGTCGTCCGCATCAAAGGCGTCGTCAGGATTCTGGAAACGCCCGTCGGTAACCGGCTCCACGATGATCAAACCGTCGCCCGGCAGCTCTCCCGCCTCTGCACAAGCCAAGACGCCGCAGAAGATCAGCGCTCCCCATCGAATATCCACGTTTTAGGATGACAACGTTTTAGGGGCCAGGCAACAACTTTAGCTCGTATTTTTGGCCTCTACACGGCGCTCAAACTCCTGAAATCACAAACAGTGTTTCGGGAATAATTTCGCTCCCCTGGGAAACGAGGGGGACTACAGCCGATAGCCAACCAAGAAGCCGACAGAACCGTTTTTGCCACCCCCGCCTGCCATGACAGCGTTCTCGGCCACATTGCGGAGGCCAAGATAAAACCGTAAATCAAAGAGAAATGCATTGGCGCTCTTTCCCCACGACAACCCTAAGCCGCCAAGCACGCCAAAATCCACATCTCGGGTAGCGGCCATCAAATCTCGGTCTGTATTCGCGGTGTCGCGGAGACTCCCCGCAAGGCGATAGGCAAGAGAAAATCCACCATATGCACGTGCCTCTAGCGAGCCGTCTCCAAAGGGGAAAACGAATCCTCCTGTCACTGGGAACTCCAGATAATACAGCGCAACCGAACCAGAAACACGACCATTTTCAAATTCCGCGCCTCTGCTAGAAACGAGAGCCTCCCCGTTTATCTCCAGTCGATTAAATCTCGCGCCTAGAAAGACACCACCAGTTGGACCAAGCCGAGCGCGAAAATCCGGCCCAGCCGATTCCCCTCCAAGTAATTGATTGGCGGAAAAACCGAGTCGCACGCCGGTGACAAGCTCAGGAGAAAACGCCTCAGCATGAGCGGTTCGTGGCGTCTCTGCGAGGGCAAGAGCCAAGAAAACTACAAGCGCGGAAATGCGAGCCACGGGCCCATTGTGGAAGCTAAAACGCTACGAGTCCATAGCGGAATGAACCAAACCCCTCACGCTTTTGACGGAAATAGACAGCGCTTGCAAAGCCGCCCACATCGCGATACCCGAGAGTGTGGCCGAGATTCAGATTGCCGATACCCGCTCGTCCAGCTGGAACGAGGTTCCTGACGCCCAATGGAACGACTGGCGTTGGCAGGTCAAGAACATGCTCAGAACCGAAGATGACTTTTCGGCCCTGTTCGACCTAACCGACGAGGAGAAGGCTGGACTAGCCGCTTCACCAGGTCTCTTTCGCGTTGGCGCTACTCCCTACTACGCCAGCCTCATGGACAAAGAACACGCCTCTTGTCCTATCCGCATGCAGGCCATACCCCGAGTCGAAGAGCTACGCACCATGCCTGGCGAAACGCGAGATCCGCTTGGCGAAGAACCGAACACACCGGTTCCAGGAATTTTCCACAAATACCCAGACCGAGTCCTCCTGATGGTTTTCGACAGGTGCGCAATCTACTGCCGCCATTGCAACCGACGACGAGTGGTCGGCGGTGAAAGTCCACCGACCCGGAGCGAAGTCGACCAGGGCATTGAGTACATTGCAAAGACTCCACAGATTCGGGACGTACTCTTGTCAGGGGGCGACCCTCTTCTTCTCAGTTCCTCGCGACTCGGCAATATCATTTCCAGGCTGCAAGCAATCGATCATGTGGACTTCGTACGAATTGGTACACGCGTTCCAGTAGTCTTACCCATGCGTATTGATGGAGAGCTCTGCGATACCTTACGTCGCCACGGACCGGTGTACATCAACACCCACTTCAATCACGCGAAAGAGCTCACAAGTGAATCTCGCAAAGCATGCGCGCGGTTAGTCGATGCAGGGATCCCAATGGGCAACCAAACCGTCCTTCTTCGGGGGATTAATTCCTCGCCAAAGTCTCTCGAACACCTGTTTCGGGGGCTGCTACGGTCCAGGGTTAAGCCATATTATCTTTTTCAGGGTGACACGGTCTTGGGCACAGATCATCTTCGGACCAGAGTGGAGACCGCCATCGAATTATACGGCCAACTTCGCGGTTGGATGACGGGGATGGCCATGCCTCATCTCGTAATTGACGCTCCGGGCGGAGGAGGAAAGATACCGCTGCTTCCCCAGTACCTAAAGTCAATCGGCGAAACTGAGGTCCAACTCGAAAACTATCGGGGACTGCCGGTGTCCTATCCACAGCCCCAAGCCGGAAACCCAGACGTGGCCTACGACTCCATCTTTTTCGATTGAACCAAGAAGACCTCACCCTTTTCATTTTGGAAACTAGCAAGGAGCTGGGTTTTCATCGCGTGGGCCTAGTCCCAATTGAGCCCCCGCACCGATACCAGGAGTACGAGAAATGGGTTGGCGCCGATATGCACGGCACCATGGACTACATGGCGTCTGAGACTCACAAAAACGCGCGCAAGGACGTTCGGAGCCTCTTGCCAGAGGCAAAGAGCATGGTCATCGTTGCACTTGCCTATGCCAAAAACGGCGGCGATACGCCTTCCCCAACGAGTTCATTGAATGGTTTCGTCGCCCGATATGCACGAGGAAGCGACTACCACGGGGTAATGAAAGCAAGGCTCAAGGCACTAGCGGATCGAATTGAAGAGCACACATCTTGTAAAGTTCTCTCTAGATCATGTGTAGATTCTGCACCTATTTTGGAACGTGAATGGGCCGAGCGCGCACAAGTGGGTTTCGTGGCCAAGAACACAATGCTCATTGCACCCGGGCTTGGCTCGTACGTATTGCTTGGGGAACTACTACTAGACACGGCCACCAAACCTACGGCTGAAGAACGAGAGAAACCGCGATGCGGTAGCTGCACCTCGTGCCTTGATGCATGTCCCACTGGTGCATTTGCGGATCCTTACGTGCTCGACGCCCGCAAGTGCATTTCATATTTAACGATCGAGCACCGAGGCCCCATCCCTCGCGAGCTCCGCCCTTATATGGAGAACATGATCTTCGGTTGTGACCGATGCCAAGAGGTATGCCCGTTTAATGAAAGAGCACCTGACAGACACGTTCCGGATCCGGAACTCGCCCCACGAGATAGTAACGCTGGAGTACCTGACTTGCTCCAAATTGCGGCCCTTGGATCCAATCAACGAAAAAAGTGGGTTAACGGGACCGCTCTTCGTCGAGTAAACCGAGAGCAAATGCTTCGAAATGTTTGTGTGGCTCTTGGCAATAGCGGAGACCAAGTAGCTATTGATACGCTTGCTGGCTTGCTCAAGGACCGAGCCCCACTTGTGCGCGGGCATGCAGCTTGGGCCCTGGGACAGCTCGGAGCTGCCGACCTATGCCAGGCCGCCCTCGAAAGCGAAACCGACGACTGGGTGCGCGAGGAGATTTCCGCTGCATTGGGCAGCGCCCATGTTACTTAGTTTTTGTGCCGAGTGTTCGAACATGTTCGATAATAGCCACAACTTGCGCCTCGGTCAGAGCACCCTGAAAGGACGGCATCTGTTTGTTTTCTGAACCGTTCAAAATCTGGTTTCTTATTTCCGCATCGGTAAGTCGCTTCTGCACTTTTTCACTGGTAAGGGGTTTGACGCCCAAGCGCGCGATGTTGGATGCGGTCGGATTACCACCGGGGCCATGACAACGAGCGCAGACTTCTGAAAATATTTTTGGCCCGTCCGCCTTTCCGCCGGCGAGTTTTCGATCGCAACCGCCCAGAAGAAACAGTGAGATGACGAACGGAGCCCAAACAGCTCTAGCCGCGGTAGTTAGGCGCTTCTTTGGTAATGATGACGTCATGTACATGAGATTCCCGCAACCCTTGCGAAGTAACGCGAATAAATTGTGCCTTGGTTCGAAGTTCGTCAATCGAAGCGCAACCAGTGTAACCCATTGACGAACGTAGGCCACCTACCATCTGATAAATACTTTCGGCCAGAGCTCCTTTGTAAGGAACCCTTCCCTCGATCCCTTCAGGAACTAGCTTGTCGGCCTCGGATTGGAAATATCTGTCTTTGGAACCCGCGTGCATGGCTCCAATTGATCCCATACCCCGATATGTTTTGTACGAGCGCCCCTGATACAGAACGATTTCGCCAGGAGCCTCGTCGGTCCCAGCGAAGAGTGAGCCTATCATTACCGAATTGGCGCCAGCGGCAATGGCTTTCGCCATATCCCCCGAATGCTTAATCCCCCCGTCCGAAATGATCGGTACATTGTGTTTCGCCGCAACCGTCACACAGTCCTTAACAGCAGTCAGCTGCGGCACGCCAACTCCAGCGACGATCCTCGTCGTGCAAATAGATCCGGGACCAACGCCGACCTTGACCGCGTCAACCCCCGCTTCAATCAAAGCTTCCGTCGCCCCCCCTGTCGCAACGTTGCCGGCAATTAGATCGACGTCTGGGTACTTAGAGCGCAGATCAGCGACCGAATCGACAACGCCCTTGGAGTGACCATGAGCCGTATCAACGATAATCACATCACAGCCCGCTGCGACCAATGCCTCAACACGAGTGAGACCTTCAGGGCCAACCCCTACCGCGGCGCCAACACGGAGTCGTCCAAGAGAATCAACCGCTGCGCTTGGGTTCAATTCGGCTCGCTCGATGTCTTTGATGGTAATAAGTCCCTTTAAGACACCATTTTCGTCTACGACTAGTAGCTTTTCAATCCGGTGCTTGTGGAGGAGCTGTTTGCATTTCTCAAGGTCGACGCCCTCTGAAACAGTGATTGGGTCTCGAGTCATGAGCTCGGAGACTTCAAGACCGAGGTTCTTTGCGAAACGAACATCACGGTTCGTTAGAATCCCGACAGCTCTGCCATCGCTGGTGGTTACCGGGAGGCCAGAGATGCGGTGGTCTCGCATCAAGCCAAGAGCATGCTCAAGTTTTGTTTCTGGTGAAACGACCAATGGATCAACCACCACACCTGATTGCGCTTTTTTCACCCTCGTAACTTCAAGCGCCTGTTGCTCTACAGTCAGATTTTTATGAATAATCCCGATGCCACCTTCCCGCGCCATACAGATAGCGGTTCGGGACTCAGTTACTGTGTCCATAGCCGAGCTCACCACGGGAATCCGCAAAGAAATGTTTCGCGTTAGTCGCGTGGACACGTCTACGTCGCGGGGTAGAACCGAACTGGCCTGAGGAACCAGCAAAACATCGTCGAAGGTCAAAGCCTGTCGCATGGGAGTTTCGGCAACCATGGCCGCATGTACCGTGTTTTGCCCAAACAAGGGTAGTCCCAGTTCATAACCATGAACCAAAACTTGATAGTCAACGATGACAGCCCATAAACTTCAAACACTTAGGGGTGCAAAACCGCCCTACTAGCCCCCCTAACTGTCGACCGCTGCGAGCTTTTGGAGCGCGGTCTTCAGACTTTTTGAGAGAGCCTCCGCTTCTGCGTCTGTAGCCTTGCCTCCCCCGCGAGTTCGAAAAACGTAGAACGCGTCAGACACGTTTTCGCCTGCAGTACTAATCTTTGCCAAGTGAATACTCATGCCGCTCTCAGCGAGGGCGCGAGTCACGGCGTGGAGAACGCCTGAACGGTCCTGAGTTGTAACCTCCACCACTGTGTACTCGTCCGATTCATCGTCGAAAACGGTTACTCGTGTTTCGACTCCTGGGGTCACTTTCGGTTTGAGCTTTGACATAGAGCGCCTCCGCTCTAGCAATGAATCTACGTATTCCGATGGATTTGACACGGTATAGAGCTCGCAGAGTTCCTTTTCGATGGACGCCCAGCGAGGATCATCAATTGCTATTGCCCCACCGTTTCCATCTTGTACGCGGAATAAGTCCATGACCTTCGCGCCCTCACTAGTCATGGTGTCAGTACTTACAACAGCGCTCTCTACACTCACGCCGTTCGCTGCGAATACCCCGGTTATATTCGAAAGCAAACTGGGTTGATCTCCTCCCATCAATGCGACCTCCGTGTGCCCTTTCAAGGAAAACGAAGTAACAGCAATAACGATAGGTTTGCCTGAGTCTTCCCACTTTTCGGCAAGTCGAATTTGGCGGATCATTTGCCTTGTGCTCAAGGCCGTTAAAAGTTTGTTGTCGGCTCGCTCAAGAAACCCCTCTGCCCAAGTCACCGTTCGGCTCCGACGAGATGAGCTCTTGGAAATTGCTTTGAGTGCTCTTTTCCGCGCTTCTTCAGCTCGCAAAATTGGATCGGTGACAGAGAGCCCACTTACACCTTGGAAGAAATCCAGAGTCCCGCGGAACAAGTCGTAAAGAAGTTGGTCCTTCCAGGCGCTCAGGTTTCCCGGTGCGGTCATTGCGGTATCACAGAGAGTCAGGAGGTAGAGTTGTCTTAGAGTTTCTTCATCGCCCACCCGCTCGGCGAATTTCTTTATGACCGAGTTATCGCTTAGATCACGACGCTGAGATAAGTGCGACATAGTGAGGTGTTCGCGAACTAAGAAACTTGTCTTTTGGGCCTGTTCTTCGGTTAGACCGAGCCTCCGGGCTACAACAAGCGCGACCTGCGCCCCCTTTTCTGAGTGCCCCTTTCCAAGTGGTTTACCAACGTCATGGAGTAAAGTCCCCAGGTAAAGGCTCTCTAGGTCATCCACGGCGCGCAGCTCTGAAGTCGCTATGGGATGCTCTTCCAACTCTCCACGTGCAAGTTTCTTTAGCATCGACACCGCATACAGTTGGTGCTGGTCAACGGTATAAACGTGATAAAGGTCGTGCTGAACCCTCCCCGTACAGGGCGCGAACTCTGGAATCATTGCGTTTAGCACGCCCACACGATGCATTGCAGTTAGTAGGGATGGTCGCCCGTCATCAGCTTCATCAACCAATGCATCGAGAAAGAGCCGTTTTGCCTTTTGATCTTTTTCTATGTCTGCGGGGTTTTCCGTTGCCGCTTGCGCTAGTAGTTCACGGGTATGCCAATAAATTGGCACTCCATATTCTCTAGCTAGGCGAAAGATTCGAACGGTCTCTGCTGGTCGCTGGAAAACGTCGGGTGAGTCAGCGGCTATTTTCCCGTTGAAGAGAACAAAACTTGAATCGATTTTGGCGACTCGAGGGCGTCG
Source organism: uncultured Kofleriaceae bacterium (assembly GCA_964410875.1). GTDB lineage: Bacteria > Myxococcota_A > Polyangia > Haliangiales > Haliangiaceae > CAYPIX01. Next base: position 3,027 of record CAYPIX010000004.1, on the reverse strand, counting down.
CCTGGCCGACACTGTAGATGCCTCAAGCAAATGTTCCGCGAGCTGAACAACAGCGCTGGCGTGTAAGTAGTACTCACGCATCAGAGCTTCGACCGCAGGAGCAACCGCGGGGCGAATATCGCCTTCTGGGATCGGCACATCTCCATACCAATCTTGCGCAAGCGCTTCCTGCATTTCAAAGGTGAGTTGATCTGTGTTTCGGTTCGCTTTGATTTGAACCCCAACCCGAGTTCGAAGCAAAAAGCTGAGCGAATCAGATAAGGCGGTGGCTTGTCTTTTCGAAAACAAACCGGTTCCAACCAACTCAGAAACGTCGCGGATACCGAATCTCGCCTTCGCAACCCACATGGCAGTCGACGCGTCTCTTAGCCCGCCGATTCCCTGTTTGAGATTCGGCTCCAATAAATAGAGCGATGCTCCAAATCGACTGTGGCGCTTCTTCTTTTCTGAAACCAATTTTTCTACGAACCGATTCGCATTACCTCCAGGAGCGACTGATTGGACGGTTGCTCTACGCAACTCTTCAAACCTCTCCTTCTTCCCGTCGATAAGCCTTGTATCCAAAAGTGAGGTTGCTGTGGGCAAATCGTCGTTTGCCAGTTCTACGGCTTCTTCGGGCGTAATAACCGAATGTCCCACTCGAACCCCGGCGTCCCAAAGCGGATAGAGAAACTTTTCCAAGGTCTCTTGGATACCGTCCTTGTCTTCTGGGCGAGTCAAAATCAAAAAATCGATATCGGAGAAGGGGCAGATTTCTCGACGCCCCCATCCACCCGTTGCGACAAGTGCCAAGTCTCCACTAGTTTCCTTGACCTGCCCGAACAGATCTCTGACGACTTGATCGTAGCCATCAGAAAGAGCTCGGCAAATATCGCGTCCGCTATCTCCTTGGTTAAGAGAAGCCGCGGCGGCAGTCCGCATATCTGAAACCCAACTTTTCAGGTTCGAGCTACCTTCATTAGGTGTCGTGTGCATTTTGGGCACCCAGGGATCCTACATCTTCAACCGGTCAATGGGGAGGTTTGTGCAAAACCTACCAAGAAACATCGCAGTGGCCTCTAGGCAGGCCCACTTTGCAACGATTAGAATCTCAAAACCATGGCGACGGTTGAGCTTGCTACTCTCGACGAAATTCTCGATGCGGACGAGCGCTTGGCACTCGCCCAGGCACTCAAAGAGATTGGCGCCCCTGAGCTCGAGATAGATGACGACGCAGAAGATGCGGTTCTTGATGCGAACCTCGACGACAATATTTTCGTCACCTTTCACGACCAGCTAGATGCTGGCGAAGCGGCAGCCGATATTTATCTGCCGTTGGAATACGACGATGTCTTCGAGGTTGGGGATTTTCGATTTGGCTCAGCACAAGCGCTGCTTTTAGCGCTCGACGAACTTCGTGAAGAACTTGGGGTCGAAGACACCGATGATGACTTCGAAGAAGAAGAAGGCGGTGGAGAAGACGGCTTTGAATCTCTTGAAGATCTAGACGAAGAGCCCACCGAGCCCCCTGATGGCGGTTTGTTTTCCGAGGAAGAAGGTGCCGAGGAACTCAAGGACGAGCACATGCAACACATTTGGCGCGTCCTCAATACCGGAGCGAAAATCTGTATCAATCGGTCTCTCTGCCTAATTATTCGGCAGTAGGGCCATCGGCGGTGGCTTTCCCTGCCCCCACAACAACGGAAAGCCAAAACGCCGAAATCCCTTATTAGAACTACGACGCAAGGAACAACCCGTTACGGCGAGCCCGGTTCTAATACCGACAAGGCATCATTAACCAACTGAAATATCTCAACTTCGAAGTCATTAAATATCTCTAATGACCAGCTCCGCATCATCAGCGGTCAAGTGGTGATCGCGGTCTAGGTGATCCATGGGCTCTACGTCTGCATCTAGCTCATCGGCGAGAACGTCGAACGCTTCCAAAACAATGGAAAACCTCTTTGGAACCCAAATTTCACGCTGTGGAGGCAGCAGGTGCTGAAGATCAGCGTCACTCGTTCCGCTGAGATTCATCTTCGCAGTCATATTGACCAGATCGACATCCGAGATATTGTGTGGAGGCCTTGTGAAAACAAACCACAGAGTCGAAGCAAGAGCCGAAGGCTTCGTTTTTTTCAAAAATGCTTTATCTGCCGACGTTAGCGATGTTCGACCGTTCACCTTGTCGACCAGTGTAGTGATCTGTTTTTTCTCGGCCTTCCACCCAATAGTTTTGTAAGTTCTCCCAGCCTTGGCTCGGATGGCGATTCGCTTTGCCCCTTGTGTACGGAGAGTCGCGATCCGACCGGCGCTTGCCTCGGCATAGAAGCCGAATACAAATGAGAGTGAAAATAGAAGCTGATAACGTTTCATCAGCCACCGGCATTGCAAGCGAGCAGCCAGCCAGTTGGGGCATTGAAGTTAAAGCACTTATGCGCATTTGCTCAGTACCCGTTAGGAACCAAACTTCACATGACTGGCAAACTCGCCATGCGAAGCAATGTCGCCCTCCCAACCTTAGATGCTGTTACAAGCCTCGTCGTCGACTTCTGTGAGGACCAAATTAAAATTGCAGACACTGTCTTGAACAAACACTGCCCGCATAGCCCGATCTTCGGTAATCCTATGAGTTGCTACGCAATCAGGCGAGTACGGCAAGAGAACGGTCACGTAAGGACTATCATCCTCATCAGTTCGCCATGGTATTGACTCCAGAGTCGCAGTTTCATCAGGACGGAACCGCACTCCAGCCAATTTTTCTTCTTCGGCGGAGTCTGGAACAGTCAAGAATTCAACCTGCCCTGGGAATTCACCTGCCTCACATGAAACAGCACTATCCTCGCTGCCCTGACAGGCGGCCAGAACGAAAATACAAAACAAACCTAGGCCTCTGATCATGACGCCTCGTACCACAGCAACCTCTTCCCAAAAAGCAGAGCCACGTAAAGCGGAACCAAAGCGCCTCAAAACCAAAGAAACTGGACGGATAAAAAGCCCGAAGCGAAAAAGCGCCCGCGGCCCAGCGTAGGGCGAAAGCCCGAAGCG